>NZ_JBCNZM010000001.1:0-8574 GCF_040227615.1 Bacteroides sp. RTP31139st1_H2_RTP31139_211217
CGCACCAAATACCATTACAACAAACTGAATTTCAACAATTTCAAAGAACGACTATGATTTTTTAGTGGACACTAATGAAATTATATCATTAATAAACTTGTTACTTACTAATTATGCAAAAACATTTTAGATTGAGGAATGCGTTATTTGCAGGATTACTGCTTGCCGCATTTGGGTGTTCTTCCCATACCCATCCTACCACTGATTTTAATGTGGATTCTGCTATTGCTTACTGTAGCTGTCAGGCTATAAAAACTCTTGAAACGCTTCCTGATGTAGATTCGATTCCCAATACGATTGATAAAGGACAGAAAAAATGGCAGTATGCTCATGTAGGTTCTTGGACATCTGGCTTTTGGCCGGGTACATTATGGTATCTTTACGAAGCGACTCAGGATACGGTATGGTTGCATGCAGCTGAAAATGTTACTCGTATTCTGTTGCCGGAAGCTTATCGTAAGGCTCGTTCGCATGATTCGGGATTTATTATGATGCCAAGTGTGGGTAATGCTTATCGTCTTACGGGCGATACTATGTACGCTCAAGCACTTCATCATGCGGCAGATTCGTTGGCCGAACTCTATAACCCCAAAGTGGGTACCATATTATCTTGGCCGGGTATGGTCAAAAAGATGAATTGGCCTCATAACACCATTATTGACAATATGATGAATCTTGAATTGCTTTTTTGGTCGGCCAAGAACGGTGGTAACAAATGGCTGTATGATGTAGCCGTAAAACATGCGGAAACAACCATGAAATATCATTTCCGTACGGACCATTCGTGCTATCATGTTGCGGTTTACGATACACTGGACGGTCATTTTATTAAAGGCGTCACTCATCAAGGATTGGCTGATAGTACAATGTGGGCTCGTGGTCAGGCCTGGGCCATCTATGGTTATACGATGGTTTACCGTGAAACTCGTGATGTACGTTTTCTTGAAGTAGCTTGCCAATCGGCCGATGCTTATCTTCGTCGTTTGCCTGAAGATATGGTACCATATTGGGATTTTGATGCGCCAATGTCACCATTGCTCCCTCCTAAAGACGCATCTGCTGCTGCTGTTACGGCTTCGGCGTTGATTGAACTTTCGGGCTATGTAAATGATGAGATAAAATCACGCCATTATCTTGATGCAGCTATAGCTATGTTGGAGAATCTCTCCTCATCGGCTTATCAGTCGGGTACGGTTAATACAGCTTTTTTACTTCATTCTGTAGGCCATATGCCTCGTGGACGTGAGATTGATGCTTCGATTATGTATGCAGATTATTATTATATAGAAGCACTTTTACGGCTTCGTACCGTAAATAAAGGCGGATGACTTGCTACTGCGTCCCCTTCATGCCCCATTGTCAAAGTCAGGAAATATTCTAATGTCGTTTTGATAAATGATGTGTTAATAGGGCAAACATGTGTGGCAGAGCCGTAGAAAGGAGAATTACAATGAGCAAGAAAGATAGAGACATAGCCCTCTTCGTGGCATTCTGCATTGAAGAATACGGAGCGGCTAAAGGAATGATGGACGATCAGGTACTTTTTTAGCAAAGGCTCACTATAGTGAGCCTTTGCTAAATATAAGGAGTGAACAGAAGAAACATATACGGCTCTTTCATTTAAGGGAGTTAAAGGGTGTTAGAAGCCGATAGTATAGCTATACATCAACAGAACTATCGGCTTTTAACTCCTAAGCTTGCAGGGTGATAACTCCTTCTAACTTCCGATAACTCCCTTAAATGAAAAAGCCATGAGAAACATGGGAGATGTTTGTGAATATAATAAGTAAAATTCCTACCTTTGTCTTTATAACCATTGATTTTCTCCATAGCCATGTTAGAAGATTACAGAAGATACCCGATAGGAATACAGAACTTTCAACAGTTGCGCAACAACGACTGTGTGTATGTAGACAAGACGGAACTGGTTTATAGACTGACACATACCGACCGGGTCTATTTCCTCAGCCGTCCCCGCCGTTTCGGCAAGAGCCTCTCGTGTCTACGCTCGAAGCCTACTTCCAAGGAAAGAAAGACCTTTTCGGAGGGTTGGCTATGGAGCGCTGGGAGAAGGATTGGGAAAGCTATCTGGTGTTGCACATCGATTTCAGCCTAACAAAATACATGGAACTGACCGACCTTACGGGGCAGCTTAATCTCTTCCTGCACCGGTGGGAAAAGATTTATGGAAAGGATGAAGCGGAAAAGACCGCTTCCGAGCGTCTGCAAGGCATCATTCTGAGAGCTTCCGAGCAGATCGGCAAGCAGGTTGTCGTGCTGATTGACGAGTACGATGCCCCCTTGTTGGACAGCAATTCCGACACCGCCTTGCAGCAACAGCTCCGCAACGAGATGCGGAAGTTCTTCAGCCCCCCTCAAGAGGTTGGGGCAGTATCTTCGCTTTCTCTTCATCACCGGCATCAGCAAGTTCAGCCAACTGAGCATCTTCAGCGAACTGAATAATCTGAAGAACATCAGCATGCACGATGATTTCAGTGCACTCTGCGGCATCACCGAGCAAGAATTGCTCACAGACTTGAAACCGGACATCGAGCGAATGGCCAAGGCAAACAATGGGACTTATGAGGAAGCTTGCGCTCACTTGAAACGGCAGTACGACGGCTATCATTTCAGTAAGAATTGTGCCGACATCTATAATCCGTTCAGCTTGTTCAACGCTTTCGATGCAAAGGAGTACAAGAACTTCTGGTTCTCTACGGGCACTCCTACCTTTCTGATTGATATATTGCAACGCACGGATTTCGATGTGCAGAGCCTGGACGGACTTACGGCTACCGATGAACAGTTCGATGCGCCTACCGACCACATTGTCGACCCTATTCCGGTACTTTATCAGAGTGGCTACCTGACAATAAAGGGGTATGACCCTGCTTTCCGTCTTTACCGGCTGGCCTATCCCAACGGCGAAGTGCGTTATGGTTTCACGGAGTCCTTGCTTCCTGCACTCAACAAGCACATCATTTGGTAAATGTCACCCCTTCCACATGTTCGCCGATGAAGAAGCGTGCCATGTCTCCCATCTTGTACCATTTCGGTTTGCCCGGCATGTCGTCGTAAATAGCTTCTCCGTTGATTCTGAGATTCTCGAAGCGGATGTTCTTCACTTTCCGTTCTTCGTTGTAGCCGGCAATGATGGACAGTTCGGCGTTCTCTCCGTTGTAGGTGATGTCCTTGAAGAGCACGTTCTCAATCCCTCTGCCCGGAGCCGCACAATATTTCTTGTTAAAGAAGATGCGTAGGTTGACAAGTTGGCCTTGACGGAAATCTTCTATGCGGATATTCTCGAAACGCACGTTGCGGACCAAGTTGTTGTCTCCTACGTTGATGGCCATACAGCCTTGATAGTCTATCTGCTTTTCTTTATGGTCGAGGATGTCGATATTGATATAGTTCAGGTTCTCCATTACTTCTTGACCTTCGGCATCGCCGTGCAGTCCGATGAAGATGGGATGGGCCACGTCCGCCCAGAGGGTGGAATTCTGCATGGTGATGTTCTTGCATCCGCCTTTGAAGCCCATACAGGTGGCATAAACAGTGGTACAGTCGTCCGAGTTTCTGCAAAATACGCCATCGAACAGTACATTGTTGCTGGCAAACACGTTCATCCCGTCGCCCCATCCATAGGAGCTGATGGCCTTTACGTTGCGTATCGTCACGCTGTCTGAGCCACCGGTGGGGCATTGGGTGGTAATCAAGCCTTCTACCCGGATGTTTTTGGAGTTGATGATGCTGACTCCTGCTCCACGTCCTTCGGGATGTACTTCTCCCCGGCCGAAGATAGTTACATTTTCAGCATTCTTTGCTCGTATGCACCCTCTGACGATGGCTCCTCCGGAAATGTATACGGTTTTGCCTGAAGGTACATCCAGCGTGTCGCCCGGTAATTGGTGTATGCCCGGACCGAAATAAATCAAGTTGCGGTTCTTTTTTAATTTCTTCGGGTTCATACCCGGTTTCAGAGGATTGTTCCGGTCTATCGGATTGGCGAAGAGGTGCAGGTTGTGGAAGATGTCGCCGTTCACTTCTATCGACAAGTTGTGGGGAGAGTTCAGCTTGAAAGTAAGCGTGTTGCGGCTGACCTGCGGAGTGATGCCGTAGGAAAGAGGACGTATGCGGGCTGTTTCTATCTCTTCCTTATGGGCGGTGACCGACACTTCCACTTCACCATCGAAGTCGAAATAGCTCATGGAGGCCAGCTTTACATGGTGCCGGGCCTCTTTTACTTCGTCCACTTTGACGGGATAGGTGGCTATCGTTTGCCACTTTCCACCCGGTTGGCGCACCTTGACGGTGAAGTCGTCCTTCAATTCCGCCTCCTGAGGAGCGGGATAGGTGATTAACTGGTTTTGCGCGCCGATAGTCTGAGCGAATCCGAGCAATAAGCCGGAGATAAGGATTAGTTTTCTTAGTTTCATTGGTAATAGCATTATTGTTGTTTTAAGTAGAAATACGTTTTCTACGGGATGTTCACTTAGTAGGGCTAATGAAATTTGTGCAAATTAAGTGCTTTTCGGCTTTCAATCGTATATTTTGTGTAGAAAACGATGGAACTTATGAAACAGATTTGCAAATTAGTAGTGATGTTATTGTTGGCCTTTACCGCAGGAGTACAGGCACAGTTAGTGACATATCCTGAAAGTTTAAATCCGGGCATGCCCCATAATGACGACTACACGGTACGTGTACGCATCCCCGGCGGTGAGTGGAAAGACTTGTTTGAATACAACGTACAGGTAGATATGGACAACGTGCAGAATGCTTCCATGGTGCAATTTGATATGGGAAGTGCTGTAGAGGTAATGGTGAAGAAGAACAATGGCAGCGTGCGCGAAGTGACCATACGCCCTTTGAGTAAAGGTATTGAATACAAGCAGATACAAAACGCCATTCTTTTCACTTTGGAAAAGCCACAGTATCTCTCTATTGAATTTGATGGCGACCGGTTGCACAATCTGCATCTCTTTGCCAATCCTTTGGAAACAGAAAAATATGATAAAGAGACAAAAGGCATCATGTACTTCGGTCCGGGAGTCCACCGTCCTAAAGACTTACCTAATAATCAAATCCGTATTCCCGGTAATACCACCGTGTATCTGGCACCGGGAGCGGTAGTCAAAGCGAAACTTCTGGTAGACAAAGCGGAAAATGTCCGGATTATCGGACGAGGCATCTTGGACCATCCGATACGGGGCATTGAAGTGACTGACTCAAAGAATGTGCTGATAGATGGAATTACCGTAGTGAACCCTGATCATTATACCGTATTCGGAGGCGGTTCAACGGGAATCACCATCAAAAACCTGAAATCATTCAGTTGCAAGGGTTGGAGTGACGGCATTGACATGATGTGCTGCCGCAGTGTGATGATTGACAATGTCTTCATGCGCAATTCGGACGACTGCATCGCTCTGTACAATCACCGCTGGAACTGGTGGGGAGGTTCGTCCGACATCACTGTGCAGAACTCCATTCTTTGGGCAGATGTGGCACATCCCATCAATGTAGGCGGCCATGGCGACCCCGATTCACCTACGGGAGAAGTAATAGAAAATTTGACTTTCCGCCACATCGACATTCTGGAACATGACGAGGATGACCCGATTTATCAAGGTTGCATGACAGTGGATTGCGGTGACAAGAACCAGGTCCGTAATGTTCTTTTTGAAGATATCCGGGTAGAGAATATTCAGGAAGGACGGCTTTTCTATGTCAAAGTACGCTTCAACGGGAAATATGATAAACAGCCGGGAAGCGGCATTGACGGCATTACTTTCAGGAACATTACGTACACAGGAGTAGGAGAGAATCCATCGTTGATGCAAGGACTGGACAAAGAACGAACCGTGCAAAACGTGACGTTTGAAAATGTAGTAATCAATGGAGAACGGATGAAGGACCTGAAAGGAGTAGTAACCACTGAGTTTATAAAAGGAATTAAAATAAAGTGAACCATAAGAGCCAGTTTAAATTTTCTTCAAAAAGTATTTCTTCAGCTTCTTCCCAAGCTTCTTTCCGGTCTGTTTTCCTCTTTTTATTCGTCACATAGCCCGCTATGCTCCTCATAAAAACAGAAAAACATCCTCAGAAAGAACTCTCAAAATAATGCTGAATAAAATTTGAACAGGCTCTAAAACCAAAGAACCATGAATAGATATAGACTGCTTTTTTCAATAATCCTCTTGCTTTACTTCTCTCCCTGCCTGCGGGCAGGAGAGTGGCAATGGTCTGTGACTCTTGACGGATTCGTCTCCAACGAAACGAACCGGAATCCTACGGCTTTCTTGTGGATACCCGCCGACTGTATGCAGGTGAAAGCAATTCTTGTAGGACAACACAATATGAGCGAAGAAACTCTTTTTGACAATCCCCTTTTCCGCGAGAAGATGCAGAAGCTGGGAATCGGCTTTGTATGGATAACACCCGGCATCGACCAGCAATGGGATGTATCGAAAGGCACACAACGGATATTCGAGAAAATGATGGCCGACTTGGCAGACGTCAGCGGATATAGCGAACTGAAAAATGTCCCTATCGTGCCCATAGGCCATTCGGCCATGGCTACTTATCCCTGGAACTTTGCCGCATGGAATGCGGAACGTACCTTGGCCGTCATCTCCCTGCACGGCGATGCTCCGCGTACGAACTTGACCGGCTACGGGCGTGAGAATCTGGAATGGGGACGTACCCGTAATATCAACGGGATACCCGGACTGATGATTGAAGGAGAATATGAATGGTGGGAAGCCCGGGTAAATCCGGCACTGGCTTTCCGCATGATGTATCCTGAAAGTTGCATTTCGTTTCTGTGTGATGCAGGACGGGGACATTTTGATGTGGCAGATGAAACAGCCGCATACATCGCTCTGTTTCTGGAAAAGGCTGTCTGCCTGCGACTGACGGATGAAGTGACGAAAGACGGTAAAGTAAAACTGAATCCGATAAACCCGACCAAAGGCTGGCTGGCAGAACGCTGGCATCCCAATCAGAAGAAACGAGCCAAAGCTGCTTTCTACTCACAATATAAAGGCGATGTGCATGACGCTTTCTGGTATTTTGACCGTGAAATGGCAGAAGCGACTGAAGCACGGTATGTGCAAAGTCGCGGTAAGGAAGAACAGTATCTGGGATTTGAACAAAGCGGCAGTCTGCTGGCATACGACAAGAAACAGCATGTACGTGTACAGCCTCGCTTCAATCCGAAAGCCGATGGAATTACTTTCCATCTGAAAGCCGTATGTACGGATTCCCTGAGAACGAAACTGTCTGACGAACACGCAGATGCAACGCCGACAATCAGTCGCATCTGCGGACCGGTAGAAAAGGTAAATGACACGACATTTAAGGTATCTTTCTATCGGATGGGTATGGATAACCCACGCCGCACCGGTGATATATGCCTGCTGGCAAGCCAGACAGGAGACCGGAGGTATAAAAGTGCCGTTCAGGAAGTCAGTATCCGCATCCCCTACCGGAATACGGCAGGAGAAAGGCAGCATATACTGTTTCCGGGACTGCCCGATGTGGAAACAGGAAGCGGGTCTCTATCTTTAAAAGCCACAAGTGATTGCGGACTGCCGGTCTCTTACTACATCAAAGAAGGTCCGGCCGAGATAGAAGGAGACCAAATTGTATTCACTCCTATTCCTCCTCGCAGCAAATTTCCGGTAAAAGTGACGGTAGTTGCCTGGCAATACGGCGTTGCAGGTAAGGTGCAGACGGCCGAGCCGGTGGAACGTAGTTTTTATATAAAGAAAGAATTAATAAAAAGGTTATGAGAAATAAGAGTTTAATCCTAATGACAATTTGTGCGGCTCTATCAACCGGTCTTTCCGCCCAATCCGTTTATCCCGGACAGCATGCCGGAAAAATGAAAAAAGTGACGACCGCACCGATGCAGGTAGAAAGTTTCGACTTAAAGGACGTGCGTTTATTGCCAAGCCGCTTTCGCGACAATATGATGCGTGATTCCGCTTGGATGACTTCCATAGCAACCAATCGTTTGCTGCACGGTTTCCGCAACAATGCCGGAGTATTTGCCGGGCGTGAAGGCGGATATATGACCGTAAAGAAACTGGGTGGTTGGGAATCGCTGGACTGTGAACTGCGCGGACACACAACAGGGCATTTACTATCAGCCTATGCGCTCATGTACGCATCTACCGGAAGTGAAATATTCAAGTTGAAGGGCGACAGCCTTGTTACAGGTCTGGCAGAGGTACAGGCGGCTTTGGGAAACGGATATCTCAGTGCATATCCGGAAGAATTGATTAATCGGAACATACGTGGGACAAGTGTATGGGCACCCTGGTATACACTGCACAAACTCTTCTCCGGATTGATTGACCAATACCTCTATGCAGATAACAAACCGGCATTGGAAGTTGTGACCCGCATGGGCGACTGGGCTTATAATAAACTTAAACCACTGGATGAAGCCACCCGGAAAAGGATGATACGGAATGAGTTCGGCGGTGTGAACGAATCTTTTTATAATCTTTATGCCATCACCGGCGACGAGCGTTATCAATGGCTTGCCGAATTCTTCTATCACAA
>NZ_JBCNZM010000001.1:8584-38603 GCF_040227615.1 Bacteroides sp. RTP31139st1_H2_RTP31139_211217
TAGATCCGCTGAAAGAACAACGCGATGATTTAGGTACCAAGCACACGAATACCTTTATTCCAAAAGTTCTTGCCGAAGCACGCAACTACGAGCTGACGCAGGATAACGACAGTCGGAAACTGACAGATTTCTTTTGGCATACCATGATAGACCACCATACCTTTGCACCGGGATGCAGTAGTGATAAAGAGCATTATTTCGATCCACAACAATTATCCAAACATCTGACCGGATATACCGGTGAGACTTGTTGTACGTACAATATGCTGAAACTAAGCCGTCACCTGTTCTGCTGGACGGGAGATGCCAAAGTTGCCGATTACTACGAACGTGCACTCTATAATCATATTCTTGGACAACAAGATCCTGAAACGGGAATGGTATCCTATTTCTTGCCCTTACTCTCCGGCTCTCACAAAGTTTATAGTACCCGGGAGAATTCCTTTTGGTGTTGTGTAGGCAGTGGTTTTGAAAGTCATGCCAAATACGGAGAAGCTATCTATTGTCACAATGAAAAAGGAATTTACGTGAATCTCTTTATTCCGTCAGAAGTAAACTGGAAAGCAAAAGGAATAACTCTGCGTCAGGAAACAGGTTTCCCAGCAGAAGAAAACACTACATTGACCATCCAAACAGACAAACCTGTCACCACTACGATTTATCTGCGCTATCCCTCATGGAGTGAAGGCGTGAAAGTAAACGTCAACGGGAAAAAAGTATCGGTAAAGCAGAAACCGGGATCATACATTGCTGTAACCCGCCAGTGGAAAGACGGTGATCGCATTGAAGCCAATTATCCGATGAGCCTGCAGCTGGAAACCACTTCTGATAATCCTCAAAAGGGAGCTCTGCTATACGGACCGCTGGTATTGGCCGGCGAATTGGGAACAGAAGGTATGCAAACTCCGGCACCATTCTCTGATCCGGCATTATACAATGATTATTATACTTACGATTATCATATCCCGGCAGGATTGAATACGACATTGCAAGTAGACTTAAAACATCCGGAACGCAACCTGCAACGTACAGGTAAAGGACTGGAATTCAAAAATGCGGAAGGTACTATATTGAAACCTCTGTACGATGTGCACCATCAACGTTATGTTATATATTGGGATTTAAAAACAAAGTAGATGAAAAAGAATCTTCTTACAGTTTCTCTTTGGGGAATTTATCTTTTATTCCTGTCATGCCGCCCTGCCAGTAATAGGCAGGCGGTTTATAATTTTGCACCACTCGATTCCATTATTACCGGTTGGATAGACAAAGAGTATTATCCCGGTGCAGCCATTTGCGTAGTTAGAGATGACAGCATTATCTTTTGGAAAAACTATAAAGAATTCACTCCCGATACCAAAGTCTATGTAGCCTCTGCCGGAAAATGGGTGGCAGCTGCAGTCATCGGAGCGGTAGTAGACCGTACCGATTTGGATTGGAATGATAATGTAAAGAAATGGATTCCTGAATTTAAAAACGACGTAAAAGGAATGATTACTTTACGTCAGTTGCTTTCGCACACATCAGGCGTTCGCCCTTACCTGCCGGAACCACGCGTAGACAATTACAATCAGCTGGATTCGGCAGTCATGGAGATTCTTCCACTTGACACGGTTTTCACTCCCGGCACTCGTTTTGAATATGGCGGACTTGCCATGCAGATAGCCGGCCGGATGGCAGAAAAAGCGATGAATAAAGAATTTGAGGAATTATTCCAGAAATTAATTGCCCGACCTTTAGGAATGAAAAGCTCTCACTTCACGCCCGTGAATACGGATGGCGGACACGCTCCCATGCTGGGTGGAGGTCTCTGTACCACTTTGCACGACTACATGCGTTTTCTTGATATGATCTACCACAATGGCGTATTTGAAGAAAAGCAAATACTGAAACCCGAAACCATACATGAAATGCAGGCAGACCAGGTGGGAAATGCGGAAGTTCATCCGGGTGAATACGTAGAACGTGCACTGAAAAAATATCATACCGGTATATACGGTTTGGGAGAATGGAGGGAACTCATTGATGAAGCAACAGGAGAAGCCTATCAGATCAGTTCACCGGGTTGGGCCGGCGCCTATCCATGGATCAATAAACAGGGCCGGGTATATGGATTCTTCATAGCTCATGTACAGGGAAGTTCACAAAAGGAAGATGGTTTCTCGTCATTTTATGGAAGTCCCGTCATTTCACAAACTGTCTCGAACATTATTTCCCTAAAAAGATAGAATACATTGAGTATCCCCATATCTTAAATCGTATTTATATAAAAACAATAAATACGAGGATATGAAGACTATCGGCTCAACAATTATTATGTTAGCTCTCGCTTCTTCCCTTTTTGCGGACAATGGCAAGGAACTGAAGCTGGCATCTCCTGACGGAACACATGAAATAGTATTTTACCAAAAGCAGGTTTCACCTGCGGTAAACGAACTTTGTTATCGGGTAGATTACAAATCACAACCCGTAGTCAATGAGTCGCGTGCCGGGTTGGAACTGGACAACCGGATATGGGAAATGGCTTTGGGAGTTCGAAATCTGAAACAGCCTGCCTGCTGGATGGACAATCTGGAAGTGGACTCCGTGACTTACCAGCCCGAAACAAACCTCACCTGGCAGCCGCTTTACGGTGAGCGTAGCAGTGTACGCGATCATTACCGGGCCGGCACCCTTTGTCTCTCCAAGAAAGACAACTCCGGTTATCGGCTCAATATAGAGGTACGTGCCTATAATGAAGGAGTGGCTTTCCGCTATTTCTTCCCGGAACATCCGAAGGCTATCTTTCATAAAGTAGTAGGTGATCTCACAGAATACGCCTTACCGGCAGGCACAAAAGCATGGACTGAACAATGGGCACAGGCTTTCTTCGAACGCCTGAATATCGATGATATCAAACATCCGGTGGAACGTGCCCTTACGTTTGAACTCCCGAATGGCAAATGGGCCGCACTGGCAGATGCGGATGTAGACGACTGGTGCCTGACCAAATACCTCGTCTCCACCGATAAGAAGAACACGTTGACTTCTGTAATGTATAGCCCCGTAGATGTGGTGACCTATTATGCCACTCCTTGGAAGATAGTCATGGCAGCCGACAAACCGGGTGAATTGCTGGAACACAATGATATCATCCAGAATCTGAATCCGCCGTGCGAAATTGCCGATGCTGCCGCATGGGTGAAACCGGGCAAGATTATGCGCGAAACGACTATCACCACCGAAGGGGCTATTGCTACCATCGACTTCTGTGCAGCACATCATATTCCGTATATGCTTTTCGACTGGCAATGGTATATGCCCTGTACTTCACATGACGGGGATGCTACAAAAGTGGTTGACAAACTGGATATGCCCCGCGTAGTAGCATACGGTAAGGAGAAAGGAGTTGGCATCTGGGTGTACGTCAACCAGCATGCACTCATGAAACAAATGCGTGAACTCTTCCCATTGCTACGCCAATGGGGAATTGTCGGAGTGAAATCCGGTTTCGTACAATACGCCAGCCATCGCTGGGCTACCTGGTTGCACGACATGGTCCGCTTGGCAGCAGAGAACCATCTGCTGATGAATATCCATGATGAGTATCGCCCTTCAGGCTTCAGTCGTACTTATCCGAATTTATTGACTCAGGAAGGTATTTGCGGAAACGAAGAGTTTCCCGATGCAACTCATAATGTCACGCTTCCCTTCACTCGCATGATAAACGGTGCAGCCGACTATACGATCTGTTATTTCGACAAACGGCTGAAAACGACTCATGCCCACCAACTGGCAGCATCGCTCGTGTTCTACAGTCCGCTGCAAACTATCTTCTGGTATGACAAACCGTCGTTCTATCACGGAGAACCGGAAATGGAATGGTTTGAGAACTTGCAAACTGTATTCGACGATACGAAAGTATTGGATGGCGCTCCCGGCAAAAACATAACGATGGCCCGTCGTAAAGGGCAGGAATGGTTCTTGGGGGCGATGACCAATAATGAAGGTTCCGAAGAAGAAATTCCTTTGGATTTCTTGGATAAGAATAAAGTCTATCTTGCTTCTGTCTATACCGATGGCGGCGAAAAGGTGAAAACACGTACGCAGGTGGAATGCAGCTATTTATTGGTGGATGCTTCCATGACGATGAAGTTTGACCTGAAACCCAGTGGCGGTGCTGCGGTTCGTTTTGTACCGGTGGAGGCGAAAGAGGCGAAGGGATTGAAAAAATATAAAGGAAAAATATTATAAAGGTTTAGGTGTAATTCTCCCTTTGAACGTAATAGATGATGGATTATTCAAAGAAGGTATTGTTATGGTAAAGATGTTTTTTATACTGTTTGGAGTACTTGCATTTTGTCAGGCTGTATGTGGGCAGTCCGTTTCCAAAGTTTGGGTTGCCGACCGGAAGGATGGGACGTATATGAATCCTGTTCTGCATGCCGACTATTCCGATCCGGATGTGTGTGCGGTGGGAGATGATTTTTATATGACCGCTTCCAGTTTTAATTGTACTCCGGGGTTGCCCATTCTCCATTCCAAGGATTTGGTGAATTGGAAACTGGTAAACTACGCGTTGAAAGTTATCGAACCGGAAGAATTCTATAACAAGCCTCAGCATGGAAAGGGCGTGTGGGCTCCTTCCATACGTTACCATAACGGTGAGTTCTATATTTATTGGGGAGACCCGGATTTCGGCATTTTTATGGTGAAGGCCAAAGACCCGCAAGGTGAATGGGATAAACCGGTATTGGTAAAGGCCGGAAAAGGCATGATAGACCCTACGCCTTTGTGGGATGAAGACGGGAAGGCCTATCTGGTTCATGCGTGGGCCGGAAGCCGTGCCGCTTTCAACAGTGTCGTCACGGTATGCGAAATGAATCCGGAAGGAACCAAAGTCATCAGCGAACCGGTGTTGGTATTTGATGGCAATGACGGGGTGAACCATACGGTGGAAGGCCCCAAATTCTACAAACGCAATGGGTATTATTATATATTGGCCCCTGCCGGTGGGGTGGTTACCGGTTGGCAACTGGCACTCCGTTCAAAGAATGTTTATGGCCCTTACGAAGTGAAAAGGGTGATGGCGCAAGGAAGTACGGACATCAACGGCCCACATCAGGGTGCTTGGGTAGAGACGAATTCCGGTGAATCCTGGTTTGTACATTTTCAGGATAAAGCAATGTATGGGCGGGTCATTCATCTTAATCCGGTGAAGTGGACGGAGGGTTGGCCTGTCATTGGTGAAGATAAGGACGGTGACGGTTGCGGAGAACCGGTAAGACGGTATCGGAAACCGAATGTCGGGAAGACATATCCGGTAGAGACTCCGGCAGAGAGTGATGAGTTCAATTCCCGCCGGTTGGGGCTGCAATGGGAATGGCATGCCAATTATCAGGATGCTTTTGGTTTTACTTCCGATTTGGGGTATATGCGTATCTATGGGCATGTGCTGTCCGAGGACTTCGTGAATTTCTGGGAAGTGCCGAATCTGTTGTTGCAAAAGTTTCCGGCAGAAGAGTTTGCTGCCACGACCAAGTTGAAGGTGGTGGCTAAAGCTGACGGACAGCAATCCGGATTGATTGTGATGGGATGGGACTATTGTTACATTGGAGTGGAGAAGCAAGGCGACAGATTCGTACTAAAGCAGGTGGTCTGCAAAGATGCCGAGCAACAAAATAAGGAAACTTCTACCCGATTGATGGAATTGCCGGTAAGCCGGAAGCTTGAAGCCGGACTGTTCCCCAATTATGAACGGGACATCTATTTGCGGGTAAAGGTAGGTAAGAATGGGGTCTGCCATTTCCATTATAGTTTGGACGGAAAGAAATATCAACCGGCCGGTGAACCGTTTACTGCACGTCAAGGCAAGTGGATTGGCGCTAAAGTCGGTTTGTTCAGTACGGCTCCGTTTGGTAAAGACAGAGGTTGGGTTGATGCTGACTGGTTTCGCATAGAAAAATAAAAAGATAAGATAAATGAAAACAAAAACACTATTGGCAGGCTTGGGACTATGCTTGCTTGCTGCTTGTTCAACTTCAAAAGAGGAGTTGATTGTTGATAAGGAACTGGATTATTGTAATCGTCAGGTGCATCGTACTTTGGACATCATGCGTGGAAAGGGAGGTAAGATTGACTATACGATGATGCCTCGTAATATCTTGGATGGCCAGTACGACTGGAATTATCGCAAGGCTACGAAAGATGAATGGTGCAGCGGCTTCTGGCCGGGTATTTTGTGGTATGATTACGAGTACACCGGTGATGAAAAGATTAAAGAGGAAGCGGAGAAATTCACAGCTTCTCTGAAATTCCTTTCCGAAATCCCGGCTTTCGACCATGATTTGGGCTTTTTGGTCTTTTGCAGTTATGGAAACGGGTACCGGTTGACCCATAATCCCGAATACAAGCAGGTGATTCTGAATACGGCAGATTCATTGGCTACCTTGTTCAATCCCCGTGTAGGCACTATCCTTTCGTGGCCGCGCAATGTGGAGATGTTCGGTGGGCATAATACGATTATGGATAACCTGATTAATCTGGAGATGTTGTTTTGGGCAGCCAAGAATGGCGGTAATCCATATCTGGCAGATATAGCCGTCTCTCATGCCGATAAGACAATGAAGTACCAGTTCCGTCCGGATTATACTTCCTGTCATGTAGCAGTTTACGATACGCTGACGGGAGATTTTATCCGGGGATGTACCCATCAGGGATATGCGGACAATTCAATGTGGGCCCGTGGGCAGGCTTGGGGAATTTATGGATATACTACTGTCTATCGTGAAACAAAAGATGTCCGTTATCTGGATTTTGTGCAAAAGGTGACGGATGTATATCTCAAGAATTTGCCGGAAGATTATGTGCCGTACTGGGATTTTAATGACCCTGCCATCCCGGATGCTCCACGTGATGCATCGGCTGCCGCAGTAGTAGCTTCCGCATTATTGGAACTTTCTACTTATCTGCCTGGTGAAAAGGGGAGGGAGTACAAGGGTGCTGCCATAAAGATGTTGAAAAGTCTTAGTTCGGATAAATATCAGAGTAGAAAGAGCAAACCTTCTTTCTTGTTGCACTCTACCGGACACTGGCCTGCCAAGTCGGAGATTGATGCCTCTATCATCTATGCTGATTACTACTATATGGAGGCATTGTTGAGGCTGAAAAAGCTGGATGAAAAGGAAAACGGATAAAGTTTGTTTCGAGTGTTGGGATAGGAGCAATACCCTGATTTTCGGGACTTATCTATCTGTTTTCCGATGAGCCTGGCTTTATCTTCTTAACCTGATGAGGTTACTGACTTTCCGTTGTATTGCCAGTACGTTCAGCAGTGATACTGCCAGAAACAGCAGACCGCCGGTCAATATGCATGGAAGCAGTGAACCGCTCTCCAGTTGCGGGAAGAGGTTTTGGACTACTTCTATATAGTAACTGCGTACCCATGCCACGCAGCCGATGGCGAGGAGCAGTACCAGTACATTCAGCCCTACTGTCAGTATATAATAAGGCGTGGCTACCCGCGTCGGGCTATATCCTATCAGCAGCAGGTTTTCCAGTTTTACCGTATTCTTTTGGAGAAGCAGGAAGATGCTCAGCATCAGGATGTAGAATGACAGAATGCTGATGAACAATCCTACGCCCACGACGATAGCTGTAATGAGACGCAGGAAATAAGTTGTCTTTCCGGCATCCAGATTGTTGCCTTCGGTTTCGTAATTCTTTTGCTGGAAATAGTCGGTGATGGCTGTGTCGGTAGGATTCTTCACTTCCACAATAAGTCGGGACGGTTCAGCTTCTTTCTCCGGTGCAAAATTCTTGTTGGCCCAGTCCATGAAGGATTGGGGAACGAGAATGGTATTCAGCCGGTTGGAGAATCCTACAATGTTGCCTTTATATTGTTCCACACGTCCGTTGCCCCGCATCATGATATCCATCTGTACCAGACTCATCAAACCTTCGGAGAGTTTCGGCAGACTCCGGCTTTGTGCAAAGCCAAAGTTATAGAGGTTCAGATAATTGCGCGGAACGATGATGGGAATTATCCGGGTATCTTCATCAAAATGCCATTTGTCCAGACTGACATCCACATATTCGTCGGGTACAGACTCGAAAAACATCTCTGTCGACAAGCGGATACCGGCTTCCTGCATACCGAGTCCGGCAGAGACTTTGAACAAGGAAGGAGTGAACGCGCCTACCCCTTTGGTGAAAGGTTGGGCTTTCAGGTCTTTTATCTCATCTTTGGAGAAGGTATTGCTTTTCCCGGCAAAGCTGCCCAAAGTACTGATTTTCTTGGTAGCAATGATATAATCCTTCTTCATGAAACTGTCCCCTTCCGTAAAAACGGGAAGGACATCACGATAGAATTGTACGCTCAGCAATACAATCATCATGCCGAAGAGATTGGCGAGGAAAAAGCCTGCCAACTGTCCGACACTGATGTGCTGGCGGAGAAGTTTCCAAACAAGTCGGTTCATATTAGCCACATTTATAATTGATAAATTTCATCATAATCCAATTCCAGATGTTTGCCGATGGAAGTCACTATGATTCCCGCTCCTTGGCGGCTGGCTTCTTCTGTCAGCAGCCTGCCCATGATTGTTCCGTTCTCGTCATCCAGATGGCTGACGGGTTCGTCCAGGAAGATGAAGTCGAAAGGCTGGCAGAGGCTGCGGATAAAGGCGACTCTTTGTTGCTGGCCGAAAGATAGCTTCCCGGCTTTCTCGTTTACCTTGTCGGCAATGCCGATTGCCTCGAATAGGGTAAGGACTTCTTTCCTTTTTTTGAAGTTGGTAAGCCGGTTCTTCAGTTGTATGTTTTCGATGGCGGTAAGTTCGGGAAAGATACGCAACTCCTGAAAAAGAATGCTGAGGGAGTGTTTGCGTATATCTGTCCAGTCATTGACGGAGAGTGAACGGATATTGCGCTCATCAAAGTTGATGATTCCCTGATAATCGTTGCGGTAGCCGTAAACATAGCTGCAAAGCGATGATTTTCCGGTGCCCGAAGCGGCTTCTATGAGATAACGTTTCCCTTTGTGGAACGTAATGTCCCGATGCCATACGTCTGAGGTAATGGCATCACGGTCGGCAAACACTTGAGGTAGTGTTTGCCGTAGGTGAATCCTATTCATGAGTGGTATTAATCCTTAATCTCTAATCCTTAAATTACATTCCTGCAAACTGCTTGATAAAGTCCACAATCTGTTTCAACGCATTAACATTCTTGTTCTTCAGCTGCAGGGTAACGGTTGCCTTGTCCTCGTTGCCGACAGCTTCCAGATACGAGATATTACCGAGCAGCGAGTAATAGGTGCTATACTCTTGTCCGCCAAATCCAGCTAGCATTTTTACAACGGGCAGGTCAAGTACGGCTTCCGCATTGATGACAAAGGCTGTACGCTTGCCTTTTAGGCTGGAAGCGAAGTCAGTCTCTTTGGCAGACGGGTCGGCGGTCTTACAGGCATTCTTATACAGCAGTTCGTCATTGGTGGCGTACATCTGTTTGTCTCGTATGCCGAAGAATATGTTGATAGCGCGTGATTTATAGACATATTCATTCTCATTCAATTTCACGATGTCTTCGCCGCGTTTCAGTCCCAGTTCGGACTTTTTCTCATAAAGGGCTTTCAAGGGAGCGTCGTTCTTTACGCTGGCATAGGCCAGGAAAGAAGGATTGCTGTTCATGGTTACATTAATAAGGCCTATGGTCAGGTCGTTGTGGAAAGCACTGAACAAGTCTTTTACTTCAGCGGCTTTGGTAATGGAGAAATCGTTGCGGAACTGCTCATTCTCTTGCAGCACATTGTAGAACTCTTCTCCATTGATACCTATGCTGAATAGCGCCAGGGTAGATTTTGGGAAATACTTCAAGAACGTGTTTTCGATGGGACAAGTACTTTTGATTTGCTTTTCGAAAAGTGCTTTCAATTCTGTGTTCTCGGTATAGCTCTCTACTTTCAGTTCTATTTTCCCTTTTTCGAAGGAGAGACTTCCCAGCATCTTCAAGTCTTTCAGGTCGATATTGTGGGATATTCCGTAATTCAGCGGATTGGCGTATGCACTCAGCAGGCTGGAAGGAGAGATGAGCATATTGATGTCTCCATCCTGCTTTTGCATTTTCTTGAAAGCGGTGTTACTGTTGATGCTGTTTTCTCCGGTCTGTTTCAGCAAGGCGGGAATTCCTTCTTTGACTTTTTCCAGTTGCGATGTGCCGGTGTAGTTCACCATCATAAGCGTGGTAGGAGTGAAAGCGAGCAATGCCCGCTTGTTGATTTGTGCAAAACTGTAACCGTCCGCTTCTGCCACATGGCTGATTATCTGTTCTTTCTCCGTAACTTCCAGAAGCTTCAGCAAATCATCCTCACTTTGAACCTTGGCTACCATGGTGGTGTAGGGGAACGAGGGAGCGTTGAAGACATAAATCGGCGCATTGACGTCCACTCCCGATTTGGCAGGGTCTTTCAGTACAGCCTCCAATTGTTGGAAAGTAGCTGCATTCATATCGCTTTTCAAGGCATCTGTCAGCTTTTGCAGTGCTTCTTTAGTCTCTTTATCTTTGGTACCGGCCTTGTCTGCCAATGATTTTAAATTGACAGCGATGACTTGCGAGGCATCGGAAGGAATAACGTTGGTGTATTCTGGCTTTTTGGACGAACAAGCGCTTATCAGCACGATGAGCATTGCCAGTACTGAGAAGTGGAAGAATAGGTTCTTTTTCATATAGTTTTTGTTTTAGTGAGTATCATTGATTCTGTAAATTGAGGATGTGGCAGGCAACCAGTGCCGCCGTCTCTGTACGCAACCTTGATTTTCCCAAGCTGATGGGGATAAAATCGTTTTCCGTCGCCTTCCGGACTTCCTCTTCGCTGAAGTCTCCTTCAGGACCGATTAGTACGAGAGCGTCCTCTCCGGGATGTACCATATCCTTCAAAAGCGGTTTTTCGCCTTCATAACAGTGGGCGATGAATTTCTGACCCAGAAAAGGCTGTGTGATGAACTTGTTGAAGTCTGTCATTTCATTCAGTTGGGGCAGGCGTGCCTTGAGCGACTGCTTGATGGCAGAAACCAGAATTTTGGAGATGCGCTCCGTCTTGATGACTTTCCGTTCCGAGAAACGGCAGTTCAGGAATGTCAGTTCATCAAACCCTATTTCCGTCGCTTTCTCGGCAAACCACTCTGTACGGTCCATGTTCTTGGTAGGTGCCATGGCAATGTGCAGATGACCTTTCCACAAGGGGGCTTGCGGAAGGGTTTCCAGAATATTCACCAGGCAGCGTTTGTTGGTAGCCGTACTGATTTCGGCGCGATAGAAGCAGCCCTTTCCGTCTGTCAGCATAACCTCGTCGCCTGCTTGCAGGCGTAAGACCCGTACGGCATGTGCTGCTTCCTCTTCGGGCAGTTCTGCGTGGGTCTGTATGTCGGGAGTATAGAATACGTGCATGTTACAAATTGTTTTTGAGTTGGTTGATTTGGTCTCTTATCTGTGCGGCTCGTTCGTAATCCTCTTCTTCGATTGCTTTTTGCAGGGCCGTTTTCAGTATGCCTATCGTGTCTTCCTGCAGCAGTTCGTCTTTGTCCGGTTCGCTGCCTCCCATCGGGTCGGTGGAACCTTCGGCGGTTTTCAGACATTCTGCTTCGAGGATGTCTTCGTAGACAAAGATGGGGGCATTCATGCGCAATGCCAGGGCAACGGCGTCGCTGGTACGCGCATCAATCCGGAGAATGGTTTCTTCGGCTTTCATATAAAGGTAAGAGTAAAATACCCCGTTGTCTACTTTATAGATAAGAATACGCATCAGTTTTACACCCAGCACCTCAAGAACGGAAGCAAATAGGTTATGGGTCAGCGGACGGGGCGGTACAATACCTTTCATCTCGATGACCATAGCTTGTGCTTCGGTGGCACCTATAATAATCGGAAGCTGGCGTTTGCCACCCACTTCACCCAGTACCAGGGCATAGGCACCCGCTTGCGCCTGGCTGTTGGAAATGTTTAGTACTTGTAGTTCTATCTTTTTCTTATTCATACCTATTAAATCAACCTGACTCTCAATCAGTTTTTCTCTATTTTTTCCGGATTATGTTTATAGCGGAACACCATTCCAAATAGCAGACCAATGACTAAAGCATATCCTGCAAAGATAAGCCATACCGGTGTCCAGTCGCGGCTTACCAGTCCTCCGCCTTCGGCATATACCGAGAAGGCATCCACCACGGCTCCGCTGGCATAACCTCCGATGATGGCTCCCACACCGTTCGTCATCATGAAGAACAAGCCTTGTGCGCTGGCACGGATACTGGGATGTGCCTCCATTTCTGTAAACAGCGAGCCCGATACATTGAAAAAGTCAAATGCCATGCCGTAGACAATCATCGAGAGAATGAGCATCCAGAGTCCGCTTCCCGGGTCTCCGAGGGCAAAGAGCCCGAAACGGAATACCCATGCAAACATACTTATTAACATAACACGCTTGATTCCGAAATGTTTCAGGAAGAAGGGGATGGCAAGGATAAACAGCGTCTCACTCATTTGCGAGATGGAGAGCAGGATGACGGAGTGTTTTACACCGAACGAATCTGCATATTCGGGTATGGAAGCAAACGAACCCAGGAAAAGGTCGCCGTATGTGTTTGTTATTTGAAGGGCGGCTCCCAGCAGCATGGAGAACAAGAAGAAGATAGCCATCTTCTTGCGCTTGAACAGCACCAGTGCATCCAGTCCGAAAGCGGAGAGCATCGTTTTTCCTTCGCTGCGCATGGGGGGGCAGGCTGGCAAAGTGAAAGCATAAAGTCCCAGCATGGCTGCCGATATGGCTGCCACATAGAGCTGTGCCGAACTTGCCTTGAACCCGGTGAGGTCCACAGCCCACATGGCACAGATAAAGCCTACCGTTCCCCATACACGGATGGGAGGGAAGTCTTTTATCAAATCCATCTTATATTTTTCCAATGCATTGTAGGATACGGTGTTGGCCAGAGATAGTGTAGGCATGTAAACAAGCATGTTGAGCAGCATGGCCCAGTACATGTGGTTGTATGTGGTGGCAGTTGAAGCATAAATCAGAGCACCGGCACCGATGAGGTGGAGTATGCCATAAAGGCGTTCGGCGTTTATCCATTTGTCGGCGATGATACCGGTCAGTCCGGGCATTATCAGTGAGGCTATACCCATGGTTGCAAAGATTGCTCCGATTTGTCCGCCTTCAAAATGTAACGTACCGCCCATGTAACCACCTAATGAAATCAGCCATGCTCCCCAAACGAAGAATTGCAGGAATTGCATGGCAGTGAGTCGGAATTTGATGCTCATAATATTAGCTTTTTATGTTTTGAATTATGTAATAGATGCAAATGTACAATGAGACTAGGAGAAAAACAAGTTCTGTACGGCTTTTTCTTCAACGAAAGAGATTAATGAGGGATGGGTTTTGGGAAGGAATGTATTATAAAAAAAGAAGGGTATCTATCCCAGACACCCAATCTTTATTAACCTTAAATCTAATACCATGAAAAACACAGTGCAAATATACACGGTTTATGTTATATAACATGCTGTTTTGGCGTATTTCTGCTTTTTATTAACTCTATTTAAGAAAAGCAGGCTAACAAAGCCTGCTTTTTCCTTTATTCTACATATAGAACCAGTCCTTTCAGGTATTCCCCTTCCGGATGATAGATGCTGACCGGGTGGTCGGCAGGTTGCGTCAGTTGGTGCAGGATGCGTACGCTGCGGCCGGACATGGCAGCGGCTGTGAACACGGCGGTGCGGAAGTTTTCTTTGCTGACGGCTTGCGAGCACGAGAAAGTGAAAAGAATACCTCCGGGCTTGATTTTTTCGAAAGCCTTGACATTGAGTTTGCGGTAGCCTTGCAGGGCATTGCGCAGAGCATCGCGGTGCTTGGCAAAAGCAGGAGGGTCAAGAACTATCAGGTCGTATTGGTCGCCCATGCGGTCAAGGTATTTGAAGGCATCTTCTGCATAGGCGGCATGGCGGGTGTCACCCGGGAAGTTCAGTTCGATGTTCTTGTTGGTCAAGTCGATGGCTTTGGCGGAGCTGTCCACGGAATGCACCAGTTTGGCGTCTCCACGCATAGCATATACGGAGAAGCCGCCGGTATAGCAGAACATATTCAGTACGCTGCGGCCTTTGGCATAACGTTCCAGTAGCGAACGGTTCTCGCGTTGGTCTACGAAGAAACCGGTTTTTTGGCCTTTCAGCCAGTCGATGTGGAACTTCAGGCCGTACTCCATGGCTACATTGTCCGTGCTGCCGCCTTTCAAGAAACCATTCTCCGGATAGAGGTCGGCCTTGAAGGGAAGGGTCGTCTCCGATTTGTAATAGATATTGTCAATCTGGCTGCCCATCACTTCGGTAAGGGCATCGGCAATGGCCATGCGGTCGAGGTGCATGCCGGCAGAATGTGCCTGCATCACTGCGGTACGGGCATAAATGTCGATAACCAGCCCCGGCAGGTTGTCTCCCTCCCCGTGCACCAGGCGATAGGTGTTGTTTGTCGGGTTTCCGGCTATGCCGATACTGCGGCGCATGTCGTATGCTATGCTGAGTTTACGTTTCCAGAAGTCCGCATTGATTTCTTCTTCTTGACGGAAGGTCAGTACGCGTACGGCGATACTGCCAATCTGAAAATGCCCTTTGGCTATGAATTCCTTTTTGGACGTGTAGATTTCAACAACTTCCCCTTCTTCGGGCTCTCCGTCGAAATGTGCGATGGCGCCGGAAAACACCCACGGGTGAAAACGCTTTAATGACTCCTCTTTATTGGGTTTAAGGTATACTTTGTACATATATATAATGTGATTAATGTGGTAATGTGATAATGTGCATCACATTACCACATTATTATTGGCTTCTATCTCAAAATCCCCTGTCCGTTTCAGTTCTTGCAGCTTGTTGTAGATGTTGAGGCATGCCCAGGCATCGGTGGCAGCATACAGTTTCTGCGGTTCGGTCAAGGTTTCGGCTTCCCAGTTGGAAAGGCGCTGGCTTTTCGAAATCTTTTCCCCGAAGAGGATGGCGTATATCTTCTGCAGGCTTTTGTCCTGGATGCCGAAAGCGCGGACATATTCCTGCAATTCGATGCAGGCATGCTGTTCGAAGGGCGCACGCTTGTGCAGCATCATGAAGTCATCCCGCAAGGAAAGGCCTACTTTCGTTACACTTGGGTTTTCCAGCAATGTGATAACCGGCAGAGTCAGTCCCGTCAGGTTGAGGCGGAACAGAAAGCAATGTTCCTCTGAGGAAATCTGTAGCAGGGCCACCTTGTGTATCTGTCCTTTTGTGAACGATGGACGGGTTTCGCTGTCTATGCCCAGCAACGGGCAGGACTTCAGATAGGCGACTGCCTTCTCCGCTTCCCATGGTGTCTGTACGACATGTATCTGTCCCGGAAAAGCGGCTTTGGGCAGGTCTTTCAAGATTTCTTTATCTATTGTTCTTTTGATAACCATAATTTAATATTCAAAGTCTGCGGTTTCCTCCTCTTCATCCTCGCCTTGCGCATACTTCACCTCGTGCAGGGCACGCAGGGTGTTGACAAGCTTTTGTCCCCAATGGAGGCGGAAGTTTTCCTGGCAGATGGCAAGCGAATCGTTCATCGTCTCGTTGAAACCCAGTTGGAATACGAAGATAAAGTCCTTGATGTCCTGGTATATGTCGGCCAAGTCTTCGGAAATGTTCCTGGTGATGGGCTGGTCGCTATACTTCATGTCGGATACGAATACGTCCAGGTAGTCGTCTTTCTCGGCCAGGATATTGGCGAGGTTCATGCGGAGTACCTCATAGGTCTCTTCGGTGACGAATGTTTCCGGCGCCTCGTCTCCTATGGTTTCGCACTCGGGCAGCATGGAGGCCTTCAGGTAGAGCAGCGGAAGTATTTTTAAGGAGGTATCGACGAACGCGGAACGTTTCACCCCTTCCGCTTGTTCCAGAAACTTGCAAAACTCGGCGGCTACGGTCACAAACTCTACGGCATTCCGGTCGAATATCACTTGACTTTCTTTTTTCATATCTTCTTGATTTGAAACGCAAAGATAGCGCAAACCGAAAGTAGAAGCAAATTAATTGGCAGGATTATTCTTTTTTCACTACATGATATTCTGTTCCTCTTGTCTTCCGGCGGCTGCTGATGCCCAGTTTGTGGAGTGCACGTCCGAACAGAGCCACTTTATTGATGGACAGCCGGTCTTTGGTCTTGGTTTGCAAGAAGGAGAGAATCTCCATAGGGGTCATCCAGTCTCCTTCCTCTTCATTTTCGGCGGGATGGAAGTGGCAGAGGAAGAGCTGTTCCAACGGTGTGGGCTGTTCAAACTCCCGGTTGGTCTGTTTCAAGATGGCTTCGTCGGAATCGTCCAGCCAGTAGCGTTCACCTTTGGCTATGGCATCCATGGCTTGTGCGTAGAGTTGCCGGTAGTTGATGGTGACATTGGTATGGATGGGGCCGGTGACTTCGATGCAGATGAAACGGCGGCTGCCGCTGGGGTCTGTCAGCAGGTCTTTCTGGTTGCTGGTGGCTATAAAGGAGGCGTAGCGTCTTATTTCCTGGATGGCGGTGCCGTAAGGCTTGCGCAGGTTTGCCACGGGTTTCTGCAGCAGATGCTTTAGAAAACCTTGCTGATTGACGCTGATTTGGTCGAATTCGTCGATGTTTATCAGGAAAAAGCGGCCGAGGCTCCGCTCTGCGTCCTGCTTGCTTTTGAAGTCGATACTGTCGGTATATCCGAAGCGCAGTTCGGGTGGCAGCAGGATGCGGCAGAAGGTACTTTTACGATAGCCTTGGGCTCCGACCAGTAGGGGAGACGTGTTGTTTCCATGCTGGCGGTCGATGTTTTGCCAGTGCGCCGTCATGCTGAGAAACCAGCGGTAGAAGAGTTCCCGCCAGTACGGATTGTTGCAGGGGACGAGGTCGGCCAATGCGCGGATACGGTCCTTGCCGTCCCAATGTCCGGTGCTGTTCAGATATTCTTCGATGGGGTTGTACAAGGGAATGGCGTCCGAGTTGAGGTAGCGTGCCACATCTCTGTCCCATACGCTGATTCCTTCTTTCAGGGCATTCTGTCCGATACTGCTTCTTACCCGCTGGTCGGCAGGGCGGAAGTGGAAGTGTATGGAGTCCCGTTGGCGGAATTCCAATTCTCCCAGCACGGTGTTCCAGCGGAACTCATAGCGTCTGTTCATGAATTCTTCCAGGCGGAAGGCGGTGATTTGGTCGCGAGTCATGCTGCTGCGGGTGCCGAAGCCTTTGCATTCGCGGTAGAGGTTGTGCAGGGTCATGCGCACCAGCTGTTCATCCGCTTCGCGGTAGTAGTGCATCATGACTTGGCGTACTGCCTCTTCTTCGGGAATGCCGGCTTTGTAGCAATGCCCTGCAAGCAGGTAGAGCAGGGGGCGTAGGTCATCGCCCCGTTTCCAGTTTTCCAGCTCTTCGAAGGTACGGTTCAGGGCGGCTTCGAAGAGGATGGAGAAGGTTTGGGAGGCCGGATAGCCGGGGGCAATACGCATCAGCGGGTTTGCTTCGGTCTGTTTCCGTTGGCCGAAGGTGGGCTCGTCGGGCACGGACAAAGGCTGTTCCAGACAGAAAGGGACGGCAGACGGATTGTAATAGGGACGGTCATCGAGCGTCATGCGGCAGCTTTGCTCCACGGCAGGTTCTTTCAGTGTGACGGGGTAGGGGAGCAGGGGCTGGTAACAGTTTACGGCGAGCCGGTAGGCAGCGGTATGAAACAGCCTGATTTTTTCTTCCTGCCTGGGGCGCGAACCGTCGGGGGTGGCAAACAGTACCCATATTTTTACGCTTCGTCCGCTGCTTCCGCAAAAGGCGGCAAAAGTTTGCGGCAGCAGGGCCGCCTGGTGCTTTACTTGCTCCACTTCCACGGCATTGGCCAGGTGGTTGACTTCAATCTGTACCAGTCCGTTATAGGTTTTCAGGTATCTTTCCCCCTCTTTGCTGCGGGCATATTCTGCGGCAGGGCAGATGCGTGGCAGTTTGTCTATGCAGGGGTAGTGTCCGTTGCTTCCGGTGATGTGGGGAATGAGGCTGCGCAAGGCGGATATGTGTCCGGCTTTGTTCTCGGTTTTCATCTTCTCCATCAAGGTGTCGCTGGGCCATGTGCTGAATGTCTCTTTGCCGGTTTCACGAGCGGTGCGTATAAGGGTAAGTTTCATGAGTTGCTTGCTGTATTAAAGTTTGCAAAGCTACTGAAAAATGACGGGACAGCCGAGGAAAAGTGGAATTATGATGAAACTTCTCATACTTATTTTTTATTCTGGCTGTACGTCGTAATCCGACTGGTTTTTCACGCCGACAATGTCTTGCTTCTTCACCTCGGTTGTTAATATGTGCTGCAACTGCTGTGAGGTCAGCGTCTCGGTGGGAGAGAACTCAGCCGACTTCATATAGCTTAAAATGGCATTGCGCAGCTGACCTCCTTCCGGAGTGTGGCGAATTGCTTCGAGATTGCTCATACAAACCAATACCTTACCGTTGTCTACGGCAAATTCGAACAGCAAGCCTAACTTGTGGTTCCGTTCCACATTGTCTACTACTTGGATAAGCGGCTTGTATTCGTGGCGCGTAGCATTCAGAATAAAGGGGCGGGCATGGCGTACGATGCTCCACCATTGCCAGTTGCTATGGTACTCGGTGGGGAACTGCCGGAACAAGGGATGTTTCTCGTCCATTAGCAAGGAGAGGGTGCCCGGCGAAACTTCGCGGCCGGCGTTTTCCGAAATGCTTTTGAACATGGCATAGTTCCAGTAGTCAGGAGTAAAAAGTCCACCTACACTCTGTTCTTCAATGGCTTTGTGGTCGGGTATAAGCAGTATCTTCCCTCCTTGGCTCAGTCTCTTTCGCGCCTCGTCATCCAAGGACTGACAGATGAAGATGTCCGCTTCGCTTTCCGGTGTCCGGTCGGGGTATACCCATAAGTTATAATAGTTATGATAATTCCCGGTGGTCAGTGTCAGTCGCAATTGGGCAGGCTTGTCTATTTCGGTAAGGGTGCTTTTCAACTCGCCCACCTGCATTACTTTTCCTTGCTCTACATGGGCGGGGACTTTGCCTTCGCGAACAAAAGTTACGCTGTCACTCAGGCTTTCCAGACGCCAGCATAATGCATCAGACCATGGTTGCTCTTCGTAATTTGTCAGGGCGAGGCCTATGTTCAGCTCTTCTTTGTTGCTGTAACAGTAGGTGTCCATAAGCGCCAGCGGTACCACCGGAGCACAAAAGCCGCGGAATGTTTCGGGAGTGACAATGCCTTTGCTGTCCATGAAAGCATCCAGAATGCCTACCAGTGCCGAGCCTTGTCCGGGAAAGTCTTGAAGGTCGAGCATCTGGAATCCGCCCAGGCCGGCAGTGCGCAGGCCGTATTCAATGTCAGCCTTGTAGCATTCGACGGCAAAACGGCCGGTAGCCTGATGGAATGCGTCGATCTGGTTCTGCAGTCCGTTTTCATTGAGCCGGTCACGGAATATTTCCAAGTTATATGGATGCAATACGCCGGTGTATTTCTCCAACTCCTTGTAGTCGGGATAAACTTGGAACTGTCCGGTTTCGTGACTGATGACCGGTCGGGGAGATTTCGCTATGGCAGCAGTATAATCCGCACGGGTATTGGGACGGGTGTTGTTCAAGATACCTCCCTTTTCGGCATCGACAAAGGCAAACGAACTGCGTACGTGCGTTGTATAGCCTTCGCCTCCTCCTACCCGGCAGGTTGTCAGATAATCTTCACCGTCTATGGCACCTCCCCAACCCAGGAAGTTGTTGGAACCGAGCGAATAGAGATGGCGGTTGTCATGTTTTCTGAATCCGTCCAGCCAATTGCGCATCAGGTCAACGTCGCCACCCAACTCGTTGCCCAGTCCCAACATGGTGAATGAGGGGTGATTGCCCATGTAGTCGAGGGTCATATAGGCTTCGTTCAGCAAGAAGTCATTCAGGCGATGGTTGTCCGGTGAAATGCTTCCCCATAAAGGCAACTCGGCCTGGAAATAGATACCCTCGATGTCGGCAGCGGCAAAAGCGGCGCGGGGCGGGGTGTAGGAATGGCAACGGTAGTAGTTGATGCCATAACTCTTGGCTGTCTGAAAAACTTTTCGCCAGGACTTTACATCCATCGGCGCATATCCGGTAAGTGGGAATACGCAAGCGTCGTGTTTGCCGCGCAAGAAGGTCTTGAAGCCGTTTATGGTGAACTGAGTACCTTCGGTGGCAAAGTCGCGCATACCGAAATCTGTTATTATATTGTCTTTACCCTCGTTTGTGGCAAGGGTCACGTTCAGTGCATAAAGTGTGGGGTGGAATTCGCTCCATGTCTGCATCCGGTTGCCCATGTCGAGCGTCAGTTCTATCTTATTTTCACCTTTGCTTAAGCCGACTTGTTTTTCCATGTCCAGTAACAGGTGTTCTTGTTGGGTGTTCCACGTCTTGGCAGAAAGGGTCACTACGCCCGATTGCTCCGAATCGCTGTATATGTTTACATGGATGCGGGCCTTTTTCTCCTTTACAGACGGGTAGACTTGTACCTGCTCGAGATAGGTGTGTGGGGTCGCTTCGATGTAGAAATCGCCCAGAATGCCGTTCCAGTTGGTTTGTGTGCCGTCGGTCCAGGCATGCGAGCTTTGGATTTCGGCTGGTACGGAGCTGGGGGAATTGTCAATGCGTATCTTTATATGGTGGCTGCCGGGTGCCAAGGCCGGCAGGCTATAGCAGTGAGGTGCATAGATATGTCCCAACGTGCCGACGCTGTCCCCGTCTATCCAGAGAGTACTGGGCTTTGTACGTTCCATGAAGAGTATCAGGCGTTTCCCTTCCATCTGTACGGGAATTTCAACATCTTTTTCATATTCTACGATGCCGGAGTAGGGATAAGTCCGTGTCAACTGGGAGGTTACATTGGTGGGATGCCTGCCGTCTCCCAACTTGTTTTCATCCGTCGTACCGGGCAATGTGCAGTTCCCTAATGAACTGTTCCAATTTCCTGATAAATCGATTCGTTCTCTTATTGTCTGGAATTCTTTTTTGTCTGTACATGATGCCAGACATGCCAATAAGCATAATACAATGAAATTTCTCATAAACTACCTGTTTTTCATGGCCGGTGATTGATTGACCGGTTGCAAATATAGGGCATTGCTCCCGTCTCTCTGTATACAAAATGTTTCCAATTATGTGACGGGATGTTTTTTTATTGCTATCTTCATGCTTGATATTAGTGTTGTTGAGTGTTCGTCATTATAGATGAGGATTTTTATATCATGTAATTTGTTTCTGTCTTTATGAATAAAGAATTGAAAATCAGTGATAAATCACCTTTTGAGAAAATAAGGAAGTTTGATGGGCAAGGACGGTCATACTGGACTTCGAGGGAATTGTGCGCTGCTTTGGGGTATAGTACGTACCAGAAATTTTCCGTTCCATTGGCAAAAGCCATGAGCTCTGCCGAAGCGGATGGTATAAATGTGGATGAGCATTTTAACCTGATGGTTGAAATGGTTGGGGTAGGCTCTGGTGCGCGTAGGAGCGTGGAAAACTATCACCTTACGCGGGAGGCTTGCATCTTTATAGCGAGGCAGGTCTATGCTAAAAAGAAAGAAGTGCAGGCAGCCCTTGAATATTTTTCCAGTGTTAGCATTGATTTTGATGGGGCCGAATGTGATGTGAACTGTCAGGAGGCTGTCTCTGAGATGGAGAAAGATAAAATCAGAGAGAGGAACCGGAAGCATTGGGAAGAACTAAATGGCATAGCTTCAGAGTTTTATAAAAAGAAGATGAGGTTGTTGGATGAAGTGGAGGATTTTAAAGCGGATGCTTCTTTTCATGGAAACAAGGTTCCGCATCACATGATGTATAAGCTGGAGACATTGTATAGTAAGGATGGATGCAGAGGGTATGAATTTCTGATAGAATATGATGTGTATGAACCGGTTGTCGGTATTTATTATGGGTGTAAGGGACTGATTCTTGATGAGAATGATAAAGATGGGATGGCCATGTTCAATGAAGAATGGGAAGATATTCGTTATTATGTTACTGCTGTTCTTGAAAATACATTTCCGGGGAAATTTTTCACTCACCGCTTTAAGCCTACAAATAATGCGAACAACCATACTTATTGGCCCTTTTGGATTACTCTTCATGAAGATGAGGATATTGTGGAGGTGGGTGCAAGGGCGGTTCGTCTTATAAGAAGTGTATATGAGGGGTATCTTGAAAATGAAGATGTTGAGGCTCTGAGAAAACTTTCTGACTCCCGGAAAGAGTCTCAAAAAGAGGATAAGATACGTTTCTCTGCTGATGTTAACTTTACAAAAGAGGCATATCAGGAACTGCTTGAAAAGATAGGCCGAATGTCGAAAAAGGGAAAGGGGAAGACAAATAAAAAATTGTTTGAGAAGCTGCTGGAAAAGGCCACTGAAAGTGGATACTTAACAAAAGAAAAACACTATGAGGCAGCGTGGCGGATAGTAGGAAACGGAGATGTGAAAGAGCGAGATTTCCAGAAGAAAACTAATAAACAATTTGTCTATGTGATTATACTTCTTCTGGGGTATATGCAATTTTATTTGAAAACATTAGATACTTCTAAGTGTGGTAAAGAAAATAATAGAATAGTGGCTGTTTCACCTCCTTACACGCATATCAACAAGATTCTGATGACAATGAACGGCAGATCTTTCGGGGCAACACTAAGAAAGGTGTGTACAAAGGGCGATGCTACATCTATAATAATAAATGCATGGAAAATATTGCAAACTCTATTAGACCAGCCAAAGGACGCGTGGAGAATCGTAAATGATACATTGAACTTTCCTGATTGGCAATGGGAAGAATTTAAAAAGAACATGAGGAATGGATAAAGAGGTTGATTGCCTTTTTCGTAGACGTCTATTTCGTGCTTGATTCTTCCCCCATATTTTTGCAATCGTTAATGCTAACGGTTGCTTTTTGTTTTTATAGGCAGAGGGCGCCATAATATAAACTTTAAAAAAAAAGATTATGGAAAATCAAGAATTTCCAAAAGGAGTCGGTTTCGCTCCGTTTTTGCGTTCATTCATGAGTAATTCTTCTATTTCTATTGATGAACTTGCAGTGGCTATGACAATGTCGAAGTACGCAATTACACGTTTGGCCGAGGGCAAGAGCTATCCTACTGACGTGTGCTATGCAGAATTCTGTATCATGTTCACCGTTGTATTAGGCAAAGATTTTGATGCTTACAAAAAGATGACTAGAAAAGACAAAGATGATTTGGTTGCCAAAATAATGGCAAGTGGAGGATCTGCTTGTACGGTGGCAGGAATGATAAGCTTGATTTCGGCTTCAGGTGTTGTTGCTGGGTTGTCGGCAGCAGGAATAACCTCCGGATTGGCTGCAATTGGCGGTATAATAGGAGGTGGTATGCTGGCAGGGATTGCAGTTGTTGCGGCTGCCCCATTGGTAGTAGGGGCCATATTGTATTCTCTTTGTAAACCCAAAGATAAAAAGGCCGATTTTTTGCTTGCGTACAGATATGATTTAGACCCCAAATATGAAATAAATCCTCAAGACAATGAAGATGAAGATATGGATTGAAGAAGCAATGAAGGAAATGGTAGAAGAGGTAGAAAAAAATGAACCGATGCCAAAACATTGGAAACGCAATGTGCTGCTGTTCTGCTTGTTGTCGGCCGTTTGTTTTCAGACGGGACTTTGGGTGTTGGCAAAAAACGGCATTGCTTCCGCTGATAGAAGTCCTCTTTTCATTGCAATTGGCATTGTCTGTTCTATGCTGGTGGGAGTTGTGCTGATTAAATGCTGCTTATATGCAAAAAGAATAATGAATAAAAGTAATAATTAAAAATAAGATAGTTATGGAATGTATTTTTTGTTTGAATGAGAATGCCTATTTCGATGGCGTGAATTATGTTTGTCCGGATTGTGGAAGAGAATGGCCATGTGATGAAATTGCGGATGACGATGATGATAACAATAAGTTGCGTTGCCTTGAATGTGGCTCGCATTTGGTCTATCCTGATTCAAGCGGTATTAATGATTATGCTTGTGATGCTTGTGGGTGTAGATGGGATGGTGACGATGATGATGACTACGATGAAGATTATGACGATGATGAAGAAGAAGATTAATTATTGCAATTATGGAGCTGGGCAAATAGCGCTATTATTACCGCATTATTACATGCTTCAATCTGAAAAAGATTAGCATTCCTTTGCCAAGCCCCCTGCTTTTCACTATCTTTGCCTCTGTAGTTTGTAGTTGCGCACAGCAGTGGAATGTCTTTCTCATAGTTGTGAAGAAGGTGTGTCACAAATATGAAGAAGATGAACCACAGTTGTGCGCATCTTTTTTTGATAAGCTTTCAGCAGAAGGAAGAACGCTTCTTTGCGTAAGGAAGACCCATGCTCTGCCTAATGAAAGCCGGTACTTTGCATGAGCGAAACCTGCAGACAGCAACAGAAATGAATCTAAAAAAGGAGGAAAGAATATGGCAATTTTATTTGATTGGTACGAAAACCCGAAAACGAAGGATAAACAAGGGGAAGAGCTGACCCTGCACCCCCGGATTAAACTGAACGGCTCCACAACGACCGATGAACTGCGCAGGCATATACAAGAATACTGCTCGCTGACCGAGACGGATGTACTGGCGGTACTCGATGCTTTGTCGCATTTTGTGGGACGCGAGCTGGGGGAGGGCAGGCAGGTTCATTTGGACGGCATCGGTTACTTTGTTCCTACGCTGACCTGCACGGAACCGGTGACACTGGAGACAAAGCGGAAAAGTACTAAGGTAAAGTTGAAAAACATCACTTTCAGACCGGACAAGGCGCTGCGCAGTGAGATAGGAGTATTGAAGGTAAAGCCGCTGAAATTGCGGAATCTCACGAAAAAGAGGCTGACGGATGATGAGGTGAAGCAAAAAGTGGTGAACTATCTACGTAAGAATGAGTTCATCACCCGCAGTGTTGTACAGTCGATTTGCGGCATGACCCGCACGACTGCGACGCGGCAGATTCGTCGTCTTTGTGAGGAGAATGTGTTGGTGAACAAAGGGTTGCAGAAACAGCCGATTTATTTTTTGAAGGAAAAAGAGTAGGTTGATGCGTATAGGGCTTGCATGGATTGCGTCATGTAGGCAAAATCTGCCTGCATGCTTGCATGAGGTCTGCTTGCATGGCGCAATCTGTTGTAAATTAGTGCGCTATGTCATTTCATGCAAGCATGTAAGTAAAACATGCGATAAAACTACAGTTGTAGATTAGGAATACCTATAATCGGCAGACGAGAAATTAAAGAATGAAAACAACGCGGCAGAAGGATAGTTTTTATTATTTTTGCAATCAATTCTCAATAGTTATTTAAAAAATATGGCAAAGAAAAATTCAACAGCTAAAGATACGGAGCTGTCACTCTCGTTTTTTGGGAAAGTGGCAGCGTTATTTAGAAGTGAAACTGTTCATTTCGTTATCGGCTTGGTACTGGTAATCTTTTCGGTTTATTTGTTGCTCGCCTTTTCGTCGTTCTTTTTCACGGGAGCGGCAGACCAGAGCATCATTGACGGAGGCAGTGCGCAGGAGCTGATTTCCACCAATAATGGGGTGAAGAACTACGCCGGTAGCCGCGGTGCGCAGTTGGCCAGCTATCTGATAAATGATTGTTTCGGCGTATCGTCTTTCTTGATTCTCGTGTTCCTGGCTGTGGCGGGATTGAAGCTGATGCGGGTGCGTGTGGTGCGCTTGTGGAAGTGGTTCATCGGCTGTTCGTTGATGCTGGTGTGGTTCTCGGTATTTTTCGGTTTTGTGTTTGTAGACCAGTACAAGGACTCTTTCCTCTATCTGGGCGGTATGCACGGATACAATGTCAGCAACTGGCTTGTGTCTCAAGTCGGTGTGCCGGGAGTATGGCTGCTATTGTTGGTAACTGCCATCTGCTTCCTCATCTATCTGAGTGCACGGACTGTCATCTGGTTGCGCAGATTGTTCAGTCTCAGCTTCTTGAAGCGTAAGGAGAAGGCGGAAAGCGTGCAGGGTGAAACGCCGGAAGAGTTCAAGACCTCTTGGGGTGCAAAGGAAAAGACTACTGCTCCGACACCGGAAGCTGCGGAGCCGGAAAAGGTTCTTGAAAAGGAGGAGGAGGTTGCCACAGAGGAAGAAGAGGACGAACCGCTGAATGAAATCACCCTTGACTTGGGTGGAAGTGATGGAAAGGTAAAGCCAGCCAAGTCTGCGGATGAGGATGTTACCATGACTTTTGAGACTCCTGCACCGGAGCCGGTGCCCCCTTTTCGGGAACAGCCGGTAGAGAAGGAACCGGCATTCCAGGTTGAGAAGGCCGAAGAGGAGGAGTATGTGGGAACGGAGAAGGAGCCGTACAATCCCCGTCTGGATTTGGAAAACTATCATTACCCCACAATAGACTTGATGAAGCATTACGATGACAATGGTCCGACCATTGACATGGTAGAGCAGAACGCGAACAAGGATAAGATTATCAATACTCTGCGTAGTTTCGGTATAGAAATCAGTACCATTAAGGCGACGGTAGGTCCTACGGTGACGCTGTATGAAATCACTCCCGAGCAGGGCGTCCGCATTTCGAAGATACGCGGTCTGGAAGATGATATTGCCCTCAGCCTTTCGGCGCTCGGCATCCGTATCATCGCTCCCATTCCGGGAAAGGGTACGATTGGTATCGAAGTGCCCAACTCCAATCCGAAGATTGTATCCGGTCAGAGCATTATCGGCAGCAAGAAGTTCCAGGAGTCTACTTACGACTTGCCCATCGCACTGGGTAAGACGATTACGAATGAAGTGTTTATGGTGGATTTGTGCAAGATGCCGCACGTGCTCGTTGCCGGTGCTACCGGTCAGGGTAAGTCCGTGGGGTTGAATGCCATCATCACCTCCTTATTATATAAGAAGCATCCGGCAGAGCTGAAGTTTGTGCTGGTAGACCCCAAAAAAGTAGAATTCAGCATCTACTCCGTGATTGAGCATCACTTCCTCGCGAAATTACCCGACGGGGAAGATGCCATCATTACGGACGTCACGAAGGTGGTGCAGACTTTGAACTCCATCTGTGTGGAGATGGATACTCGCTATGACTTGCTGAAAGCTGCCCATGTGCGCAATATCAAGGAGTATAACGAGAAGTTCATCAACCGTCGTCTGAATCCGGAAAAGGGGCATAAGTTCATGCCTTACATCGTAGTCGTTATCGACGAGTTCGGTGACTTGATTATGACAGCCGGTAAGGATGTGGAATTGCCCATCGCACGTATCGCCCAGTTGGCGCGTGCCGTGGGTATACATATGATTATCGCTACACAGCGACCGACAACAAACATCATTACGGGTACGATTAAGGCCAACTTCCCGGCGCGTATCGCCTTCCGTGTATCGGCAATGGTCGATTCGCGTACCATCCTCGACCGTCCGGGAGCCAACCAGCTGATAGGCCGCGGTGATATGTTATTCCTGCAGGGAGCTGACCCGGTGCGTGTGCAGTGTGCCTTTATCGATACGCCCGAAGTGGCGGAGATTACGAAGTTTATCGCCCGCCAGCAGAGTTACCCCACTGCTTTCTATCTGCCCGAATATGTGGATGAAAATGCAGGAGGTGATTTGGGGGATGTGGATATGGGACGTCTCGATCCTTTGTTCGAGGATGCAGCCCGTCTCGTTGTTATTCACCAGCAGGGTTCCACATCGCTCATTCAGCGTAAGTTTGCCATCGGTTATAATCGTGCCGGCCGCATCATGGACCAGTTGGAGAAAGCGGGGATTGTGGGACCGGCGCAAGGTAGTAAGGCGCGTGAGGTGTTCTGTATAGATGAGAGCGACCTGGAAATGCGGTTAAACAATTTGCAATAAGGAATGGTTATTTATAGAATGATGAAACTTGATAAGCTTTTACTTGGTGTGCTATTGCTGTTGTTTGCTGTGCCGATGTCGGCACAACAACCGGATGCCAAGAATATATTGGAGCGTACAGCCGAAGCCTTTCGGAAAGCGGGAGGGGTGAAGCTGGCGTTTACCGTGAACGAACAACAAGGCTCTTATGCGGGAGTTCTCTATCTGGAAGGTGAGAAGTTTGTGGTTGAGACCGAGGGAATGAAGACTTGGTTTGACGGACATACGCAGTGGAGCTATGTGGCTTCGGCAGATGAGGTGAATGTATCGGAACCTACGCAGGAGGAATTGCAGACTCTCAATCCGTATGCCTGGTTGTCCCTCTACAAGCAGGGATACAGATTGAAGTTGAGCAGTGTCGGTGGTAAGCAAGACAAGTCTGTTTATTACATCACCATGACTGCTGCCGACAAGAGGAAAGACCCTGAAAGTGTCTATCTGTTTGTGACAAAGGATACGTATCGTCTGCATCAAGTGGACTTGGCACCACGGGGGAGTAAGTATATGACTACTATCCTTATTGATAGCTACCAGACAGGACAATCCTATCCGGATAGTTTCTTTGTCTTTGACAAAAAAGCCTATCCCACGGCTGAAGTCATCGACATGCGCTAAATAGTAAATTGTAAATAGTCAAATAGTAAATAATATAATGATGGAAACAGAAAAAGTAAAATGTCTGATTGTCGGTTCGGGTCCTGCCGGCTATACTGCCGCTATTTATGCAGGCCGTGCCAATCTTTCACCGGTACTTTATGCAGGATTGCAGCCCGGTGGCCAGTTGACAACCACTACTGATGTGGAGAATTTCCCCGGTTATCCCCAAGGTATCGGAGGTCCGGAATTAATGGAAGACCTGCGGAAGCAAGCCGAACGTTTTGGTGCAGATTTGCGTTATGGAGTTGCTACCGCAGCCAATCTTGCTGAAGCACCTTACAAGATTACGATTGATGACGAAAAGATGATTGAGGCTGAAACGCTGATTATTGCTACAGGTGCCGCTGCGAAGTATCTGGGGCTGGAGGATGAAAAGAAATATGCGGGAATGGGTGTCAGCGCTTGTGCCACTTGTGACGGTTTCTTCTACCGCAAGAAAACGGTAGCTGTTGTAGGGGGTGGAGATACTGCCTGCGAGGAAGCTGTTTACCTTGCCGGACTGGCTGCCAAGGTTTATCTGATTGTCCGCAAACCTTATCTCCGCGCTTCCAAGATTATGCAGGAGCGTGTGATGAAGCATGACAAGATTGAAGTACTGTTCGAACATAATGCCGTAGGCTTGTTTGGAGAGAACGGTGTGGAAGGTGTACATTTGGTACAGCGTATGGGTGAACCGGATGAGAAGCGCTATGATGTAGCTATTGACGGTTTCTTCCTTGCCATCGGCCATAAACCCAACTCGGATATTTTCAAACCTTATGTAGATACGGACGAAGTAGGTTATATCGTCACCGAGCCGGGAACACCGCGTACGAAAGTGCCGGGCGTATTCGCCGCCGGAGACGTTGCTGATTCTCACTATCGTCAAGCCATCACCGCTGCCGGAACTGGTTGCCAGGCAGCCATTGAAGCGGAACGGTATCTTTCTGCAAAAGGAGTGATTTAATAAGGGATTAAGGATTAGGGATTAGTTTGTGACAGTATTATACATATAACAAGAGGTATAAGCTCATCCCTAATCCCTTATCCTTATCCTATCTTGCTGATTTTCTTCAGCTTTTCTTCGTCTATGATTTTGATTTTACGTCCGTCGATGGTGATTAACCGTTCTGTGGCAAACTGTGACAACGTACGTATGGCGTTGGAAGTGGTCATGTTTGACAAATTGGCCAGATCTTCACGCGAGAGATAGATACTCAAGGTGGAGCCGTCTTCCTCCAAACCATAACTTTCTTTGAGGAATAGCAGGGATTCTGCGAGTCTTCCGCGGATATGTTTCTGCGTCAGGTTTACAGTGCGTTCATCGGCAATGCCCAAGTCAACGGACAATTGCTTGATGAAGAACATGGCAAGGTCGTTGTTTTGTGTGAGCAGAGTCATCAAGGCAGTCATGGGGATTTGGCAAACAAGAGACGGCTCGAATGCAGATGCTGCCGTGACATAGTCT
>NZ_JBCNZM010000001.1:38613-47152 GCF_040227615.1 Bacteroides sp. RTP31139st1_H2_RTP31139_211217
TTTTGTGTAGTTCTGGAGTGAGAATTGGTTGGCGCGCAATTCCCGTTGTTCGTCATTCAAGGGAGACCATATATCTGCAATCAACTCCGGAACATTAATATCAGACAAGTTTACTTTTACCATAACTGCTGCAAAACTGTGTTATACAGCACAAATGTAAAAAGAAAAAATTAAATATTGCACAAATGTGACAAAAAGATGTATGTCAATGTGCTAATGTGGCAATATGCCAATGTGCTAATTGGCTGCGCTATGCTTATGTTGTGTTCTCACGCCGCAGGTCATTAGCACATTGGCATATTGCCACATTATTTTGTAAACAGCAGCTCCCTATATTTCGGAAGCGGCCAGATTTCATCATCAATTTCCATCTCAAGGTGGTCGATGTGGTCACGGATACTTTCCAGATAAGGGCGTACGGTTTCTTCGTAAGCGAAAGCCTTGTCTTTGTAGTTATCCATGTGGTTGGCTACTTTGCGGGCTTCGGTCATTTCGCGTACTTGTACCTTGATGGCTGTTACGCGCTTGGAAATTTCGCGTACAAGCTCTTTCCGGTCGGCACTGAGGACTTCGTATTCTTCGGGAGAGAAGGTCTCGCGCAGGCCACGGAGATTTTCCAGCAGACGGTTTTGGTAGATAACGGCAGTCGGTACGATGTGGTTGATGGCAAGGTCGCCCAGCACACGGCTTTCTATCTGTACCTTCATGGTGTATTTCTCCAGTTCTACTTCCAGGCGGCAGGCAAGCTCCGTTTCGTTGAAGATACGTTCGCCGATGAGTACGGAACGGGACTGGTTATCCATGTAGTGCATCAGGGCTTCGGGAACGTGGCAGATGTTGGTCAGCCCACGGCGGGCGGCTTCCTGCTTCCATTGTTCGGAGTAGCCGTCACCCTCAAAGCGGATAGGCTCGGAGGCGATGATGGTCTCTTTCATAATGCGGAAGATGGCTTCATCCTTGCCGACTCCTTCTTCCATCAGTTTGTCGATGGAGACTTTGAATTCGTTCAACTGGTTTGCCATAGCTGCATTGATGGCAATCATGGCGGCGGCACAGTTGGCGGACGAACCTGCGGCACGGAACTCAAAGCGGTTGCCGGTAAAGGCGAATGGAGAAGTACGGTTACGGTCGGTGGTATCCAGTAATATTTCGGGAATACGTCCGATGCCTAATTTCAGTGTTGTCTTTTCTTCCGATGTCATCTTGCTGCTGCTTATCTGGCGAGCTATCTCGTCGAGGATGGAAGACAGCTGTTTGCCCAGGAAGATGGACAGAATGGCGGGAGGTGCTTCATTGGCTCCCAGACGGTGGCTGTTTCCGGCACTCATGATGGAGGCGCGCAGCAAGTTCTGGTTTTTGTATACCATCATCAGTACGTTTACCAGGAAGGTAAGGAACAGCATGTTTCCTTTCGGATTCTTGCCCGGTGCAAACAAATTGATACCCGTATCGGTGCAAAGCGACCAGTTGTTGTGCTTGCCGGAGCCGTTCACGCCGTTGTAGGGTTTTTCGTGAAGCAGTACGGCGAAGTGATGCTTGCGTGCGATGCGTTTCATCAGATCCATCACAAGCTGGTTGTGGTCGTTGGCAAGGTTGGCATTCTCAAAGATAGGCGCCAGCTCAAACTGGTTGGGAGCTACTTCGTTATGGCGGGTCTTGACCGGGATACCCAGTTTGTGACATTCGATTTCCAGTTCTTTCATAAAAGCTGTGACACGTGGGGGGATGGAGCCGAAATAGTGGTCCTCCAGCTGCTGGTCTTTGGCCGAGGAGTGTCCCATCAGGGTACGTCCGGTCAGACAAAGGTCCGGGCGGGCATTGTACAGTGCCGAGTCGACGAGGAAATATTCTTGTTCCCAGCCTAAATTGGTATAAACGCGTGTGATATTCTTGTCGAACAACTGGCATACGTCTGTCGCTGCTTTGTCTACGGCTGCCAAGGCTTTGAGCAATGGAGTCTTGTAGTCGAGCGCTTCGCCGGTATAAGAGATGAAGATAGTGGGGATGCAAAGTGTGGTATCTACCACAAAGGCAGGTGAGGAAACATCCCAAGCAGTATATCCTCGTGCTTCGAATGTGTTTCTGATACCCCCGTTGGGGAAAGAGGATGCATCCGGTTCCTGCTGGATGAGCAGTTTGCCGGAAAAACGTTCAATCACTTCCGTTCCTTCTCCGAATTCGATGAAGCCGTCATGTTTCTCGGCTGTTCCGTCCGTCAGAGGCTGGAACCAGTGCGTGTAGTGGGTGACGTTGAGGGACTTTGCCCAACTTTTCATGCCGTTGGCAATCAGGTCTGCCATTTCGCGGTTGATGGGAGTGCCTTTTTCGATGGCGTCGGTCACGGCTTTGTAGGCTTCACGAGGCAGGTATTCCTGCATTTTCTTACGGTCGAAGACATGGCTGCCGTAGTAGTCGGACAGTTTGTTTGAAGGGGTGGTCACTTCAAGAGGTTGCCGATTGGCAAGTTCTTGCAAAGCAAAAAATCGCATTTTTGACATATAAGTCTCTCCTTTTATTGGTTGTTGGGCGCAAAAATACATGTTTTTTCTGAACTACCCCCTCTTTTTTAGGGGGTATTCTCGAAAATATTAGTGTTTTTTGAGAATAGACCCCCTAAAAAAGTCTGCTTGTTATGGAAAAACGACCAAAAGCTTGCGTTTGTTACATGCCATGATTAGTAATCTTTCCGCATCACGATTAGTAATCTTAGTGCGTCGTGATTAGTAATTTTCATGTGTCACAATTACGAATCATTCTGTACATGACACTTGTGGCACCCTTTTTATAACAATTAATATAGGTTCGTATTTATCTCGCACAAACTATGTGTGCTTGTGTATTATTGTCTCTCGCGCGTAACATATGTTTTATAATAAAGGGTGTCACAAGTGTCATTCCTGCTTCTTTATGGAACATGTTTTTGCATTACACAAATTCTTCCGTATATTTGTCCCGATTCTATAAGGAGAAATTGCGGTTGAAACGTTTGTTGTTTATATGGATTTGGATTTGCTTCTTGTTTTCTTTTGTACAGAAGGCAGGGGCGGAGCGTGTATCTTATCCGGTTGACAAACATGTGAGTTCGGCAGACTCCATCATGGAGAAAGTCATCTTCTTTGCCCCCCTTTATGAACGTATTATTGAAAGTTACAAGGCTGAGCTTTACATAAAGGGCTGGGTGAATATCCGTAAGAAGAATCATATTCTCCGCTACATCCCTTCCATGTTCCGGCCCAAGAAAGGGGTGCGGGAATATATGATGGAAACTTATAGCGATTTGCATTTTACTGCTCCCGACATCTATGACCAGAAGGTAAAGGCAAGTGTCGGTACTGCTTCCGAGTTTTGGGAAATGGACGGACGGCTGCCGGAATATTTTCACATCAACATCTATTCTTCTACCTTATTATATGACAAACTACTCTCTCCTTTAGCACCCAATGCCAAAAAATATTATACCTATCGGATTGATACGGTGATGGGGGAACGGCATGCCCTTCAGTATAAAATCCGTTTTATGCCAAAAAGCAAAAGCTTTCAGCTGGTGGGCGGTTATCTGATTGTGAGTGATAACGTGTGGAGTGTACGCGAGATGCGTTTTTCCGGACGTAATGAGATGGTGCGGTTCAATAATCTGGTGAAGATGGGTAATGTGGGCGATTCGGACGAATTTCTTCCGTTGCAGTATGATGTGGATGCAACGTTTCGTTTTTTGGGAAATGTGGTAGATGGCACTTATGAAGCTGTACTCGATTATAAGAACATCATTCAGAAAACTTCTGGCAGTGATATACGGAGGTCGGTGAAGAAAAGTAAATATGACTTGTCCGATTCATACACGTTGCGTACTGATACGAATGCTTATCTACGTGATACTGCTTACTTTAAAACTTTGCGTCCCATTCCTTTGACTCCGCATGAGGAGACACTGTATCAGGATTTCTTCTTGCGTCGGGATACGCTCGCCCGGAAAAAGAAACCGGTGAATAAGAACTTGGAGTTTTGGGGGCAGATTGGAGATGCATTGATCAGTCGCTATACGGTAGACCTTGATAAATTGGGGAGTGTGCGCTGTTCACCACTAATCAATCCTTTTCTTTTGAGCTATAGCGGCAAGCATGGAATTTCGTATCGGCAGGAGTTCAAGTACAACCGTATTTTTACCGGTGATCGCCTGCTGCGCATCGTTCCCCGGATAGGTTATAATTTTAAGGAAAAAGAGTTTTACTGGAGGGTGAGGTCCGATTTTGATTATTGGCCCCGTAAGCGTGCAGCATTGCATCTGGAGTTTGGTAACGGTAACCGGATTTACAGCAGTGATGTGCTGGACGACCTGAAAGCCATCCCCGACAGTATTTTTGACTTCAACCAGATACACTTGGATTATTTCAAGGATTTGTATCTGAATCTGCGTCATAGCTGGGAAATAGTAAACGGTCTGTCGCTGGAAGTGGGTGTATCCATGCACAGACGTACGGAAGTGAACCGCTCCCGGTTTGAACTGAACTACCCGAGCATGCCGCCTACCAAGTCGGCCACCCGTGCCGGTTCCGGAGGTTCATCCTTCTTTCCGAATTTTGACCCGAATATCCTGAACAAGTTCCGCCATACCTATAATAGTTTTGCTCCCCGCGTCTGCCTCACCTGGACTCCGGGACAATACTATTATATGAATGGCGACCGTAAAGTAAATCTTCATTCCAAGTATCCTTCCATCTCAGTAGATTGGGAGCGGGGACTCAGTGGAGTGTTGCAGAGCAGTGGTTCGTACGAGCGTGTAGAGATTGATTTGCAGCATCAGGTTTCTTTGGGCTTGATGCGTGATATTTATTGGCGTTTTGGTTGGGGAGAGTTTACCAATCAGAAGGAACTGTACTTTGTGGACTTTGCCAATTTGCGGCGTTCCAATCTTCCTATGGGTTGGAGTGATGATATTGGCGGGGTGTTCCAGTTGCTGGACGGCCGCTGGTATAACTCTTCCCGTAAATATATCCGCGGACACCTTACCTATGAAGCGCCTTTCCTCCTGCTCCGCCATCTGATGAAATATACCCAATATGTATTGAATGAACGTCTGTATCTGAATGCATTGGTGGTTCCTCACTTGAAACCTTATCTGGAAGTAGGGTATGGCATTGGTACACATATATTTGACTTTGGCTTGTTTGCCAGCTTTGCAAACTGGAAGTATCAGGAAATAGGTTGCAAATTTACCTTCGAACTGTTTAACAGATAGCAATGTGGTAATGTGATTAATGTGCCAATGTGTCAATGACCAGGACGTGATGGCGTAGCATAAACATAGCGCAGCCAATTAGCATATTGGCACATTATCACATTAATCAATTGTCAATTATTGATTCTTTTGTAACTTTGCTGCAAATTACTTGGAGCTATGGGTATAGTAATAGGAATAGATGTGGGTGGAAGTACCACGAAAATCGTTGGAATCAATGGAGAACAGATACAGTCTCCAATGTTTATTACGGCTACCGACCCGGTGACTTCCTTATTCGGAGCATTCGGTAAGTATATTTATGACAATGGTATACAGCTGGCCGATGTGGAGCAGGTGATGCTGACGGGAGTGGGAAGCGCATTTGTCAACAGCCCTCTATATGGACTGCCTACTCGCAAAACGGATGAGTTTATTGCCAATGGTTTGGGAGCTAGACATGCAACGGATATAGACCAACTGATTGTAGTCAGCATGGGTACCGGCACTTCTTTTGTGAAAATAGACGGAGACAAGGTGCAGCATATTGGCGGCTTGGGGATTGGTGGAGGTACCTTGCAGGGATTATCGAGGTTGCTGTTGAAAACTCATGATATTCATCAGGTGTCCGAGTTGGCTGAGAAAGGGGATGTAACTCGTGTCAACTTGCAGATAGGTGATATTTGCAACACTGCTTTGCCTGACTTGCCAGTGAGTGCTACCGCCTCTCTTTTCGGGAAAGCAGATAGCAATGCTTCTCAAGAAGATATTGCCTGCGGTATAATTTATACGGTACTTCAAACCATTGGAGGAGCTGCTGTACTGTCAGCTTTGAACAGTCCTATCAAGGATTTCGTTCTGATAGGGAATCTCACCCAACTGCCCCAGTGCCGGGAGGTGTTTTCTAAAATGGAAGCCATCTATCATGTACATTTTCATATACCGCCCTATGCTGAATATAGAACAGCAATAGGAGCGGCATTGGCATACGTAAAAGAAAGGCAAGGGTAGTGGTTACTTCTTGCCTGCCTTCTTCATATAGCTGTTTATCAAGGTACATGCGGGAGCGGCCACCGTACCGTGGTCAAATCCCTCCATCTGATAGAGGGTGGTTTTTTGTCCCAGTGCTTTGAGGAGGGCATATAAATGGGCGTTTTCCTCATAGCGTGCCAGCATCTCCAACTCTTTGTCGCCAGTGATAAGTATCATGGGTGAAGCGTCTTTTCTTACGTTATTGGAAGGAGCATATTTATCTATAATCGGAGTGTCGGAAGGCAGCCCGCGTTCTTTGCGGATGGTATAATGAGTGGTGGTCTGTCCGCTGATGGGGAAAGCGCCTGCCAGGCTGTTGGCATCAATATTCCACTTTGCCAGGTAACTCTTGTCCAGATTGAGCATCAGACAGAGATAACCACCGGCTGAATGACCGGCTATGTATATTTTGTCTTTGTCTCCTCCGAATTCTTCTATATTCTCGAAAGTCCAAGCAACGGCCTCTGCGGCATCTTCCGTGTAGGCAGGATTTTGGGCACGCGGGCTGAGTCGGTAGTTTACGGCTATCACGGCGTAGCCTTGCTCCAGGAACTCCTTCGGAAAATGTTTTTCTCCGGCTTCCAGTCCTCCGCCGTGGAACCAGATAAGGGTGGCAAATCCTTTTTTATCAGTAGGATAATGGAGGTCGAGCTTGCAACGCTCCAGCTTATAACTGTCTTTTTCGCCGGGATGAAGATAGGAAATGTTCTTTTGCGTACGGTAGTTGTTGTCCGTTGTCTGATTTTGGCTATAACATAATAATGTATAGCAAATGATGGAAATGCATGCGATTATCTTTTTCATGATAAATTATTGAGATTATGTATAAATGAAACGATGCAAAGGTAACATTTTTTTTATTCTTTAATTGATTATTCCACTGCTGTTTTGAATGCTTTTTGTTTTGTAGTTCAAGAAAATACTTCTATCTTTGCGCCCGATTTATAATGAGTCAACATAAAGTCTCACTTAATTAACGAGTTAAACAATTTATTTATTAATGGAAAATTTAAAGAATGTAGTTCCTATTGAAGACTTCAACTGGGATGCTTATGAGAACGGCGAATCAGTAGCCAGTGCAAGCCACGAAGAACTGGAAAAGGCGTATGACAATACGTTGAACAAGGTTAACGACCGCGAGGTAGTTGATGGAACCGTAATCGCAATGAACAAGCGTGAAGTAGTTGTGAACATCGGTTACAAATCAGACGGTATCATTCCGATGAGTGAATTCCGTTACAATCCTGAACTGAAGGTTGGTGATACTGTTGAGGTATACATCGAAAATCAGGAAGACAAGAAAGGACAGCTCGTTCTGTCTCACCGTAAAGCTCGTGCTACCCGTTCTTGGGATCGCGTAAACGCAGCTTTGGAAAACGAAGAAATTATCAAGGGTTACATCAAGTGCCGCACAAAGGGTGGTATGATTGTAGACGTATTCGGCATCGAAGCTTTCTTGCCGGGTTCTCAAATCGACGTGAAGCCTATCCGCGACTACGATGTATTCGTTGGCAAAACTATGGAATTCAAGGTTGTTAAGATCAACCAGGAATTCAAGAATGTGGTTGTTTCCCACAAGGCTCTTATCGAAGCCGAACTGGAACAACAGAAGAAGGAAATCATCGGTAAACTCGAAAAAGGACAAGTTCTCGAAGGTACCGTTAAGAATATCACTTCCTATGGTGTATTTATCGACTTGGGTGGCGTAGATGGTTTGATTCACATTACAGACCTTTCTTGGGGCCGTGTTAGCGATCCGAAAGAAGTGGTTGAACTCGACCAGAAACTCAACGTCGTTATCCTTGACTTCGATGATGAGAAGAAGCGTATCGCTCTCGGCTTGAAGCAACTCACTCCGCATCCTTGGGATGCACTGGATGCTAACCTGAAGGTTGGCGACCACGTGAAGGGTAAAGTTGTAGTTATGGCTGACTACGGTGCATTCATCGAAATCGCTCCGGGTGTTGAAGGTCTGATTCACGTATCTGAAATGTCTTGGTCACAGCACTTGCGTTCTGCACAAGACTTCATGAAGGTAGGTGACGAAGTTGAGGCAGTAGTCCTGACTTTGGACCGCGAAGAGCGTAAGATGTCTTTGGGTATCAAGCAGCTGAAGTCTGATCCTTGGGAAACTATCGAAGAGAAGTATCCTATCGGCAGCAAGCACACTGCAAAAGTTCGCAACTTCACTAACTTCGGCGTATTCGTTGAAATCGAAGAAGGTGTTGACGGCTTGATTCACATCTCTGACCTGTCTTGGACGAAGAAGGTTAAACATCCGTCTGAATTCAC
>NZ_JBCNZM010000001.1:47162-83924 GCF_040227615.1 Bacteroides sp. RTP31139st1_H2_RTP31139_211217
GCCACAAGCAACTCGAAGAAAATCCCTGGGATGTATTCGAAACTGTATTTACAGTAGGTTCTGTACACGAAGGTACTATCATCGAAATGCTGGATAAGGGTGCTGTAGTTGCTCTGCCTTATGGTGTAGAAGGTTTCGCTACTCCGAAGCACCTCGTTAAGGAAGACGGTTCACAAGCTCAGTTGGACGAGAAGCTTGAATTCAAGGTAATTGAGTTCAACAAGGACGCTAAGCGTATCATCCTTTCTCACAGCCGTATCTTCGAAGATGCTGCAAAGGCAGAAGAAAGAGCTGAAAAGAAGGCTGCTACTAAGAAGTCAACCGGTAAGAGAGAAGACGTTGCTCCTGCTATCCAAAACCAGGCTGCATCTACTACTCTGGGTGACATTGATGCTTTGGCTGCCTTGAAGGAACAGATGGAAGCTGGAAAGAAATAATTACTCCGTTCTATAAATGAAGGAAGGGTACTTGCGCAAACAAGTGCCCTTCTTTTTTATGATTTGTCAATAGAATTTTATGGAATTAAGGATGGTTTTTCCATAAATGTTTATCTTTGCAGGGTGGTTACTTTTGCAATCATAGAAATATTCAATAATTTAATTTTCATTTATTATGAAAAACATGTTCAAAAATGCAGGGAAGATGGTGTTGTTCACTTGCCTGTCGCTGATGTTACTAACCGCATGCGGTCAGAAGTCTAAACTCAAGCTGGCTATTGCAGCAGCCAACAAACAATGTCCCATGGATATGGGAGCTTCCGGCGAAATATCCAGTATTACTTTTGATGGGGCGGATGTGGTATATGTACTGCTTATGAATGAAAGTTTCCTCAATATAGACGCTTTGAAAGAGAATCCTGATGCAATGAAGTCTGCTGTGACTGTTATGTTCGGTAATCCACAAGGGTCCATTAAAGAGATGCTGGATTTGGTTGTCGGTACTGATTCCGGTATAAAGTTCATATATAAAGGAAAGACATCCGGTAACGAAGTGGAATGTTATCTGACTACTCAGGACTTGAAAGATATATTGAATGGCGGTTCAACTGCTGAAAGCAGTGATAAGAAGAAACTGGAAGAGCAAGTGAAGATGACCAACGTATCGTGCCCGATGCAGGTGGATGAAGCCACTATGCTCAATAAACTGACAATCGAGTCGGATAAGGTGCTTTATCATTATACGATTGACGAATCTGTAGTACAGATGTCTGCTTTGAAGGAAAATGCCGAACAGATGAAGGCAAATGTGAAGAACTCTTTGAACTCCTCCGATCCAGCCTTGCGCATGTTCTTGGAAGTATGTGTGAAGTGTGATAAAGGGGTGGGCTATCTGTATAAAGGGAATAAATCCGGAGAAACTTTTGAAATATCCTTTGGAGTTTCAGAGATAAAGGCTCTTCTATAAATCAAGGAGTAGAAATCAGTTCGGAAGGTTTGGAATGGAAAAATTTGAGTTACATATTCTTGGTTGTGGTTCCGCTTTACCCACAACGCGTCATTTCCCTACGTCTCAAATTGTGAACGTGCGCGACAAGTTGTTTATGATTGATTGTGGGGAAGGGGCGCAGTTGCAGTTCCGTAAATCACATCTGAAGTTTTCGCGTTTGAATCATATCTTTATCTCTCACTTGCATGGAGACCATTGTTTTGGCTTATTGGGACTGATTTCTACACTTAACCTTTTAGGACGTACAGCCGAGTTGCATATCCATTCTCCAAAAGGGCTGGAAACATTGCTGACACCTATGCTGGATTTTTTTAATAGGCAGATGACGTACAAGGTCCTTTTCCATGAGTTTGATACGAAAGAACCGATGCTGATTTATGAAGACCGTTCGTTGACGGTTACTACTATTCCTTTGCGTCATCGTATGCCGTGTTGTGGCTTTTTGTTTGCAGAAAAGCGGCGTCCTAACCATATTATCCGTGAAATGGTCGATTTCTACCAAGTGCCGGTATACGAATTGAATCGTATAAAGAATGGGGCCGATTACGTGACACCGGAGGGAAAAACTGTTTCCAACAACTTGTTGACCCGCCCTTCTGCTCCGTCCCGCAGTTATGCTTATTGCTCGGATACCATCTATCTTCCTTCTATCGTAGAGCAGATAAAAGGGGTTGATTTACTTTTTCATGAGGCGACATTTGCGAATGAGGATGCGCCACGTGCCAAAGAAACATTTCATACAACTGCTGCACAAGCGGCTGAAATAGCCAGGAAGGCTGAAGTGAAGAAGTTGTTGATAGGACATTTTTCGGCACGATACGAAGATGAAAATATCTTGCTTCAAGAAGCATCCGCTATTTTTCCGGATACTCAGCTTGCCAAAGAAACACTTTGTGTATCGGTATGAATTAAACTTTTCGTATCTTTGGCAGTCTAAAACAACAAATGCGAATAGAAATTTATGACCCCTTCCTATAATGAACGCGAAGTGTTGGCTCTTCTACAAGAAGAAAGCACACAAAAGCGGGGATTTGAGATGATTGTTACCCAATATAGCGAGCAGCTGTATTGGCAGATTCGTCGTATGGTCCTCTCTCATGAAGATGCCAATGATTTACTTCAGAATACTTTCATTAAGGCATGGACTAATATAGATTATTTTCGGGCAGAGGCTAAACTCTCTACCTGGCTCTATCGCATAGCCTTGAATGAATGCCTCACTTTTCTGAACAAACAACGGGCTGCTTCCACAGTATCTTTGGATGATCCCGAGGCAGATGCACTTCAAAAGCTTGAAAGTGATCCTTACTTCTCCGGTGATAAAGCAGATATGGCTTTGCAAAAAGCCTTGCTTGCCTTGCCGGAAAAACAACGTATGGTGTTTAATTTGAAGTATTACCAGGAAATGAAATACGAAGAGATGTCTGATATATTCGGTACTTCCGTAGGTGCCTTGAAGGCTTCTTATCACCATGCCGTGAAGAAAATAGAAAAGTTTTTGGGTGAGGAGTATTAAACCTTTGCTACAAAACAATGTCTAATTAAACAGAAAGGAGAAAGCTTATGAAAGAAGAAGATAAAATACTGAAAAAGATAGGGACGGAAAATCCTTTCCGCGTTCCTGACGGCTACTTTGAGAATCTTACTTCAGAGGTAATGAACCGGCTTCCCGAAAAAGAAAAACTCACTGCTGTACAGACAGAGCCTACAATGTGGCAGAAGGTAAAGCCTTGGTTGTATATGACCGCCATGTTTATAGGTGCGGCATTGATTATCCGCGTGGCTTCTTCGGAGCATACTCCATCTGTAGAGCGTATGGCTGCTGATGATACGGAAACAGAAATGGAATATATTAATATGGCCGTAGAGAATTCCATGCTGGATGATTATTCATTGTATGTTTATTTGGCAGACTCTGATGCAGAATAAGGTAACAACACTCAACTATTTAAAAATGAAGAAACTAATTGTTTTATTGGTTATGATATGTGGCATTATGCCTCTGCTTTGGGCTAGCGATGGATGTGACCAGCATCTGTCACCTGAAGAGTTTCGTGCCAAACAAAAAGCGTTTATAACGGAGAAAGCCGGACTGACGAGTGAGGAGGCAGCCAAGTTCTTCCCATTGTATTTTGAATTGCAGGACCGGAAAAAGCAGCTAAATGACGAGGCTTGGAAGTTGCTTCGACAAGGGAAAGATGAAAAAACAACCGAAGCCCAGTATGAGGAAATTATGGAAGGTGTATATGATGCCCGTATCGCTTCTGACCGGTTGGACAAGACCTACTTTGATAAGTTCAAGAAAATATTGCCTTGTAAAAAGATTTATCTGGTGCAAAGGGCTGAAATGCGTTTCCACCGTGAATTACTGAAAGGCATGCATAAAAAGGGGGATGCTTCTCCACGAAAAACACAAGGAAAAAGATGAATAGTGAATGAATACAAATAAGGAAGGTTGCCACAATGATGTGAGCAACCTTCTTTTGTTAATGATAGATACCTCGCTTTAGCCAGCTAAACCTGACCTTTAGAAGAATCATCTTGTTTGCTTTCTTTTTCCAATGCTTTCGCTTCATTCCATAGCTTATCCATCTCTTCCAGCGTCATGTCATGGAGGTTTTTGCCCTCCTTGATGCTGTGCGCTTCTACATAGTTGAAGCGGTTGATGAACTTCTGGTTGGTCTGTTCCAGCGCATTGTCCGGATTGATTTTGTAGAGGCGGGCAGCGTTGATGAGGCTGAACATGACATCGCCGAATTCAGCTTCAGCCTTTTCTTTATCCATGTGGGCGACTTCAGCCTGGAATTCTTGGATTTCTTCTTTTACCTTATCCCACACTTGCTCGCGTTCCTCCCAGTCAAATCCTACATTGCGTGCCTTGTCCTGGATGCGGTAGGCCTTGATGAGCGAGGGTAGGGCAGCGGGTACACCGCTCAGCACTGTTTTGTTCCCATCTTTTTCCTTCAATTTTAGCTGTTCCCAGTTTTCAGAAACCTGGCCTGCGGTTTCGGCCTTTACATCGCCGAAGACATGGGGATGGCGGAAAATAAGTTTCTCACAAAGACGGTCGCATACGTCTTTCATATCGAAATCACCGGTTTCGGAGCCTATCTTTGCATAAAAAGCCACATGCAGCAGCACATCGCCCAGCTCTTTGCAGATGTCATTCTTGTCATCGCGTATCAGGGCGTCACAAAGTTCATAAGTCTCTTCGATGGTATTGGGGCGCAGGCTTTCGTTGGTCTGCTTGCGGTCCCAGGGACATTTCTCGCGCAGCTCGTCGAGTATGTCGAGGAAGCGGCCGAAGGCTTCCATCTGTTCTTTTCTTGTATGCATGATTTTGAAATTTAGTTTTTCCATTCTTCGTATGAGATAAGCAAGCCTATTACTTCCGAATAGTTCTTGCGTCCGCTTTGAATCTTGTTTCCTTTAAGGTACAAGTCGTAGATAAAGTTCTGGATGTCTCCGATGAGCGGACTGTATTTCTCCATCCAGTATTGCTGGTTCTTTTGGGCCAGTTCTATGATTTCAGGACGTATCCGGTTGAAAAGTTCTGCGTATTCTTCTTCGCTCATCAGTCGGCGGGCATTGCCCAGCACATGTGGGAGTACGGAGAAATACCCACTGAAACGAATCTCTTTCACCTGCGAACGGGTGCAGACCTGGTAAGCGTAGAAGTTGGCTTCTGCCTCGCTGGTGATGCCCAGCAGGTGGGCCAGTTCGTGGGTGTATGTCGCAGGATATTGCGACGGAAGCAAATCGCCGTTCAGCGTGAATTCGCAGAAGAAGGGTCCCATGCTTCCCGTAACGCCGACCATGGAAATGAATGGAGTGAAAAGCATGGTCTTCACGCGCGGAGAGGAGTGGGGAGGGCGGTGTACTCCCAGCGTATCGCTGATTTGGTTGTATCCGCGTACGCTTTCCCGGCAGACCAGCGGCTCGTCAATGGAGGTGATGTCCGTATAAGAAGCATTTAGCTTGTCTATATAGTTGTCTACAAATGACTGAAAGATTTCGGGAGTATAGGCAGTATAAGGAATGTTTGTCCTGCCATAAAAGTCCTTTTGTGAGTAGTTCAGTCCCCATGCCAGATAGAACCATACATATATCCACAGCAAGTATTCCATTTCGTTCAGCAGAATCTGTTTCCACTTCTTCTTCTGGATATAGCGTGCCCTGATGGGATTGAAGAGGAGCCCGATGATGCTGAGGAAAATGAACAAGTCGCCTACGGCAAAAGGTATGAGTTTTGAAAAGGAGGACAGAATATGGGAAATTACCGGATATACGGACTGTGCATACACTTCTCCCAAGCTTGGAATGAGCTGCGTTGCCCATACGACAGACAGTAATACAATTAATATGATATATCGGATTTTTAGCTTCCCCCTCATTTTATATACTGTTTTGTAGGGACAAAAATATATATTTAAATTTTAATTCATTAATTTTGCGCCCGTTATTCGCAATAAATTAATTATAGAGATTTAAAAACATGGAATTAGCAAGTAAGTACAATCCCGCTGACGTGGAGGGAAAGTGGTACCAGTATTGGTTGGACCACAAATTATTCAGTTCGAAACCCGATGGTCGTGAGCCTTACACCGTCGTCATTCCGCCTCCAAACGTCACCGGTGTGTTGCACATGGGACACATGCTTAATAATACCATACAAGATATTCTGATACGCCGTGCCCGCATGGAAGGCAAGAATGCCTGCTGGGTGCCGGGAACCGACCATGCTTCCATTGCTACCGAGGCCAAGGTGGTGAACAAGCTTGCCGCACAAGGCATCAAGAAGACGGACCTTACCCGCGACGAGTTCTTGAAGCACGCCTGGGAATGGACCGATGAACACGGCGGCATCATCTTGAAGCAGCTCCGCAAGCTGGGCGCTTCCTGCGATTGGGACCGTACGGCTTTCACTATGGACGAGAAACGCAGTGAAAGCGTGCTCAAGGTCTTTGTCGACTTGTATAACAAAGGTCTGATTTACCGCGGTGTCCGTATGGTGAACTGGGACCCGAAAGCACTGACCGCCCTTAGTGATGAGGAAGTAATCTATAAGGAAGAGCACAGCAAGCTGTACTATCTGAAGTATATGGTAGAAGGTGACCCCGAAGGACGTTATGCAGTGGTTGCCACCACCCGTCCCGAAACCATCATGGGAGATACCGCCATGTGCATCAATCCGAATGACCCCAAGAACACTTGGTTGAAGGGCAAGAAGGTGATTGTTCCGTTGGTAGGACGCGTTATCCCGGTCATCGAGGACGATTATGTAGACATCGAATTCGGTACAGGTTGCCTGAAGGTAACCCCTGCCCACGATGTGAACGACTATATGCTGGGCGAGAAGTACAACCTGCCGAGCATCGACATCTTCAATGATAACGGAACGCTTAGTGAAGCTGCCGGCTTGTATATCGGTATGGACCGTTTCGATGTGCGCGAGCAGATTGAGAAGGACCTGGCTGCTGCCGGTCTGTTGGAGAAAGTGGAAGCCTATACCAACAAGGTAGGTTTCTCCGAACGTACCAACGTGCCCATCGAACCGAAACTTTCCATGCAGTGGTTCTTGAAGATGCAGCACTTTGCCGACATGGCTTTGCCGCCGGTGATGAATGATGAGTTGAAGTTCTATCCTGCCAAATATAAGAATACGTACAAGAACTGGTTGGAAAATATCAAGGACTGGTGTATCAGCCGCCAGTTGTGGTGGGGGCATCGCATTCCTGCTTATTTTTTGCCGGAAGGTGGTTATGTAGTGGCTGCCACTCCCGAAGAAGCCTTGGCGTTGGCAAAAGAGAAAACAGGTAATGCCGGTCTTAAACAGGAAGACCTTCGTCAGGACGAAGACTGTCTGGATACTTGGTTCTCTTCCTGGCTGTGGCCTATTTCTTTGTTTGACGGTATCAACAATCCGGGCAATGAGGAAATCAGCTACTATTATCCTACCAGCGACTTGGTGACCGGTCCGGACATTATCTTCTTCTGGGTAGCCCGTATGATTATGGCAGGTTATGAATATGAAGGAAAGATGCCGTTCAAGAACGTTTACTTTACGGGTATTGTCCGTGACAAGCTGGGACGTAAGATGTCCAAGTCGTTGGGTAACTCTCCCGATCCATTGGACTTGATAGAGAAGTACGGTGCCGACGGTGTGCGTATGGGCATGATGCTTGCAGCTCCTGCCGGAAACGACATACTCTTTGATGATGCGCTGTGTGAGCAAGGACGTAACTTCTGTAATAAGATATGGAATGCTTTCCGCTTGGTAAAAGGTTGGAGAGTGGACGACCAGAAACCGGTTCCCGAGGCATCGCGCCTGGCTGCTGACTGGTTTGAATCCAAACAGAATGAAGTGGCTGCCGAGGTGGCTGACCTTTTCAGCAAATATCGTTTGAGTGAAGCTTTGATGGCTGTCTACAAACTGTTCTGGGATGAGTTCTCTTCCTGGTATCTGGAAATCATCAAGCCTGCTTACGGTGAAGGCATTCCGAGTAGTATCCATGACTGTACCCTGCGTTTCTTTGATAACCTGTTGCACTTGTTGCATCCCTTTATGCCGTTTATCACTGAGGAAATCTGGCAACACCTCTACCGTACAGAAGAGGAGATTGAAGAAAGACAAGCCAGCTTGATGGTGGATAGGATAACGATAGACACTGTGGCAGACAAGGAGTTGCTTGTCCGCTTTGAAACGGTGAAAGAGGTTATCAGTAATATCCGTTCCATCCGTTTGCAGAAGAACATTGCCCAAAAGGAAGCGCTTGAGTTGCAGGTTATCGGCGAGAATCCGGTTGCGGCATTCAATGCGGTTGTTATGAAGATGTGTAACCTTTCGTCCGTCAATGTAGTGGAGAATAAGGCCGACGGCGCTGCCTCCTTCATGGTGGGTACCACGGAATATGCCGTACCTCTGGGCAATATGATTGACGTGGAAGCTGAGATAGCCCGTATGGAGGCTGAACTGAAGCACAAGGAAGGATTCCTGCAGGGCGTGCTGAAGAAGCTGGGTAACGAGAAGTTTGTGAACAACGCTCCTGCCACAGTGCTTGAGATGGAACGCAAGAAGCAGGCAGATGCCGAGAGTATCATCAAGTCTCTCAAGGAAAGTATTGCTGCATTGAAAAAAGCATAATCTGCCATAGCATAAAAAGAAGCTGTCTTAAATATAGAACTGATATATTTAAGACAGCTTCTTTTTTAAGGATATGGATTAAGGTTGTCTGAACAGTTCTGCCACGCACCACAGCAGGCGTGCGGTAGTGTGAGTCCAAATTTCCTTATAGGTACAGTTGTTCTGCATCGGGAAGTAGGGTTCGTCCTCATTTTCGAATGTTTCGATTCCTACGGGCACGGCTCCCACAACATTTCCGGCGTATGCCCCATAAAGCGGCGGATAGTCATATCCGTCTCCATAAACGGTACTCATGGCAAACGGGTTGTAGCCTAATATGTATTCTACCTGGCGGGTTGCAATATCCCTTAACGCTTTGTCGTTGAATAGGCGTGCAAGAATAAAGGCTGCTTTGGCTTTGCCCATGACAACGGCGTGGAATCCCCTGAACTGGTAGGCAACGGGGAAACGGCGCAGGTAGAAGTTCTTTGAGAGAGGGATACCGTTGCGCACTTGTGCATTGTATTCTTCCAGACTGGGAAGCCCTACCTGCTCGCCTTCATGGTACAGATTCTTATAATCGGTATTATCCACCTCGTATACGGCGCTTGGCAGTATGCCATACGGCTCAATCAGTTGTGAAACCCCGCGTAGATAGTCTGCATAGGCTTCACAAGATGCCTGCCACAACGGGGCGTCCGGATGGGTGGGGGCATCTGTCAGTAGCATCGAGAGTCCTTCGGCCATCAAGTGCTCTTGGCTTTGGTGATAATAGGCCAGAATACGCTTTTTCCGGGAAGATTCATAGAAGAAACCTCGAGGGGGATTTTCCAGTCGGTACGCTTTTCCAACTGTTGGCCTGCCATGACGGTACGTGCCAGCCGGGTTGCCCAGTCCAGATAGTAAACATCTTGTGTAAGGCGGTACAAACGCATGGCTGTGACGGTGGAAAGGGCATAAAGTTCGGTTTCGTTCTGTTCCGTCCTTTGTGTATCCAGCAGGTCGATGGCGAATTGGAAATCCTCAATGGCACTGTTCCGGCACCACCGTGCAAATACCGGGTCTTTCTTTTCAAAATGAGGGGCGGCGAGTGCGCAACTGGAAGCGGCTTTCAGATTGTCCGTAGGTGTATTTCGTGCTTCTGTCTGCATGTCGTCTTTGTCACCACGGATATTCTTTGTCCAAATGCCGATAATCAGTCCGCCCAGTCGGTAGCCGTCACCGAAGCGGGTACGCAGAATCCAGTTCACTCCCCAGCGTGCCTCTTCCAGCAGGCGTTCGTAGAAGATACTGTCTTTGCCTTGTACGGCACCGGCCATTTCGAGGAGGGCGATGCACGATTCGGCTGTATTTCCCGTTCCTTGAGTCAGGTCGGCTGCATCGTGCCATCCTCCGGCAATGCTCATGCTCCGTCCGTCGGGATGATAGGCGAATACATCCTGATGGCATTCCTGATGAATGCCGGGCTGGTCGAAACCGCAACGTTCGGAAAAGAAGAAGTTCAGCGTGTGCCAGGCGGTAGACAGGTAGGCATCATTTCCGATGGGGAAAGGCTTTGATTGTACGTCGCCGATGGAGAGGAAGTATTGTCCGGGCGTATTGAAACTGCTGAAGTCCAGCACAAGAAATCCTTTGTCCTGCTTCTTGTCCTGCTTCAGAGGACTGGCCGTACCTTGATAAACGGTTTGTCCCGTGGCGGCATCGTGCAGGCTGAAAGTCCTTTCCGGCACGTGCTGCACCAAAGCCTGCTTGCGTGCTCCCGGCTTGTATCCGCTGTGGCAGTAGGCCATTGCATCTTTTCGCAGGTCGAATCCCCGGCTGTTTTCCGCTTCTACCTTTTCGATGCGCATGTCGTCTATGTATAGGCTCATGTGTTCGCTGGCTCCTGCAGGAGCACCTGCCAGCGTGATGTTTACCGAAAAGCCGGTGACACAGTCACGGTATAGGTCCGGTATCTCCCATATGATGTGCTGCCATTTGTTGGGATAGACAGTCTCGAAGTGTTGTCCTTCAAAGCGTCCGGGAGTCGGCATGATTTTCTCTCCTTCATTGTATAGGGTGAATCCGGCAAAGGTCAGATAAACGCCCGGTGCATCCACATATACCCAAACGGAAAAGCGGTTGTATTCCCGCAAGTCTTCCCGGTCGAGGGGACGGATAATCTCCGGGGTGGCGTAATTCCGGTTTGTTGGATTCTTCTTGCCCAGGGAGGCAGGAGTGTCCAGACGGACACTTCCTTTGCCTGAGACAGTGACTTTACGGTCCACATGTATGGTTCCGGGTCCGGTGTGGCGCAGAGCGCCGAAATCTTCGGCCAGGGGGAGTACCCTGCTTTTCAATACCTTTTTCTTTTCCCACCGCGTCAGTCCGGCGTGTGCGGGATTAGCTTTCATTATGCGGTGCACATGATTGCTTTGCTGTAATTGTTTCTCCAGTTCCGTATCGGGTTTCCACGGAGCTTGTGCTTGTGCCTGCATGCAGCAGCATGCCAGCAGCAGTGTTCGGATGATGTATTTCATGGTATTCAGTGTTTGGTTTCAGGGTAAGCATGAAAAGGAGCCTTGAACTCCGGACGTAATGTATAAGTATCCTTCAGTGGGAAATCTGTGGGAACTTCTTGGGTGACGGCGCCGGTGGCAGCCCATTCGCATCCCCGGAGTAAAGTCACCTGGAAACCGGTGCAGCGCATGGAGTAAGTCATGTTCGGGTCGTTGCCGCAGTGCCCCAGGAGGTCGACGAATATGCGCCCTTTCCCGTAGCTTACTGTCCACATCAACGGTTCATGCCGTCCGCGTTCGTAGGCGGTTGCCAATATTTCCATGTTTCTTACCGGACCGCGTAGGCGGGTATATATCTCGTCCTTGAAGTGTTTCCATTGAGGAGGCAATCCTTGCAGGATAGGATGATGGGGGGCGCGGTGTTCTATGACGGTTTCGTGCTGCAAGCCGTGGTAGCCGGCATACCCCGGAGAGTAGTCGTAGACGTATTGTCCGTCTTTCCAGTACAGATACGGACCGTCCTTTTCGTTTCGTCCGTCCCATGCCCCCATGCCTATTATCTCGTTGTATTCTTTCCAGTCGGCCATCGGGACGACGGAAGAATGTATCACTACCACACCGCCTCCATCGGCAACGTATTTCTCGAAATTCTTGCGTACGGGCTCTGTCCATGTAGCTCCGCCGTAGTTGATGACGATTAAATCATATTGGTGGAAATCGGGTTTGAAGGTAGCGATGTCTCCACCAAAGTCGGGTGTAAAGGCGAAGTCCACTTTGAACATTCCGCTGTTTTCCAATATCTGCTTCATGGCTTCGCAGGCGCCTTGCCAGTAATGGCTGCCGTCCTGCCCGGCTATCATCATGGTTTTGATTACTTTCTTTTGCTGTGCGTGTGTGTGCGAGGCAGCTCCTATATAAATAAGGAGTACCAGGATAAGTGTCAGTCTTGTTTTCATTTTCCGGAAGATTTAAAGTTTTTGCCAGTAGGGTTCCATTCTATACGGTCGTAGCAGCGTGTGGTGCGCAGATTGTAACCTTGTTCGTCTACGCTGAACTTTCCGTCTTTGAAGTAGGATATGTAGAGCTCGGAGATGCCGTCCTTGTTGCGGTCTTCTACAAGGAGATTGTACTTGTCGGTGACATAAATCTCGTCGGAAATGTATTGTATTTCTTTGGTATAGTTGTCTACGATTGCATAGTAGGCCTTGAAAAGGTCGAAAGTGGGGTAGTGCCCGTTGTCACGTCCGAAAAGCATTACTTCTTCAAGGGCATCGTCCCCGTCCATATTGGCAAATACGGATTGCTGAAAGGAAAATCCCGGTTTTTGTACTTGTGGAGGGATATTGTCCCATCCTTCCTGATGGGCTGTCACTGAAAATTGCGCTTGTGCATGGATGACGTACACCAGCGCCGACAATAGGATAATCAGTTTTCTCATTGCGTGCATTTTGAGGTTATGATAATAATAGGGTTACTTCTTGCTTATATGACCGGTGGCCCGGAGTTTTCCCTAACTTTTTTTAGAATAATTAATGAACACGGGATGTATAGGGACTTAGTGCCTCTCCCATCAGGACTGAACCGGTCTGACCCGTATACTGAGAGGTCATAACATCCGCATCCTTTCCATTAAAACACCCGGATGTTTTTGGGTAATACACCCGGATGTTTTTGGGTAATACATCCGGGTGTTTTGGGTGAAAACATCCCCATGTATTGGGGTAAAACATCCGGATGTTTTGACCTCTCAGTTCTATACTCTTTAGGGCTAAGTCCCGGTGTGTAGCCGACAAGGTATAGGGGACGTTCCGCTTATGTATGGTCTTAATGCGAGGTGAGCAGGTGCATCAATATCAGTGGCAGATAATCTTTCAGCTTGACCCTTAAAATCTTCAAAGCCTGCTGGATGCGGTAGTCTACCGTTTTTGGGGAAACGTTGAGTAGTTCGGCAGCTTCCTTGTAACTCAGATTCTGGAAACGATGCATGATGAAAGCTTCCCTATAAGTAGGCGGCAGTTCGTTGATGGCCCTTTGTATATGCTTGCTTAATTCGTTGATTTGATAGATATCCACCTCCTGCAGCATGGCGAACATTCGTTCATAGTAAGCGGTGTCTGCCCGTTGCTTCACTTCATTTTGGGCAATCCGGGTCATGCAACGATGGTAGACAGCCTTGAACAGATATTGCTTGAGCGAATATTCGATAACGGGTCTTTCGCGGTTTTCCCAAAGCCATAGCATGACGTCCTGAACAATCTCTTCTGCATCTTCCAGCCGGACAAAACGATAGCAGTAGGTGCAGAGCACAGAATAGTACTTTTGAAATAACACATCAAAAGCACTTCTATCTCCTTTTTGTATGGCGGATAATAAAGATGTATCTTCTAATGGTATGTTTCTCATAGGGTGGGGGTTCATTATTGTTGGGCAAAAATAGCTTTTTTTCCCATTATAATCTAAGTATATAAAATATTTTTAGCTTTTTGTTTAGGAGTTCTTTTCACCCGTTTGTCTTTAGATTAAAGCTAGCAATAAAAATTATGGTAAAAAGAGAGGGAATGGAGGACCTGCTTCTCAGGTATTATGAAGGAGAGACAACGGAAGATGAAACTGCTCTGGTAGAGGAGTGGCTGGAAGCATCGGAAGAGAACCGCAGGACAGCCCGCCAGGTTCAGACACTCGGCCTGGCGGCGGACATGGCGCAGATTTCATCCAGGCTGGATGTAAAGAAGGCCTTGAAGGATGTACATCGTAAGATGAAACAGAAAAAGGTCAATAGGTATCAGGTATTATTTAGAGGGATGCAACGGGCGGCCGCCATTTTATTCATCCCTTTGATGGTATCGTGGTCTATCCTTTATTGGGACAAGGATAAAGAAGAGATACATATGATGGAAGTCAGGACAAATCCGGGAATGACTACTTCTGTCGAATTGCCGGATGGAACGGAAGTCGTTCTGAACTCGTCGTCGTCGTTGCGCTATCCTTCCCGGTTTGCCGATGATAAAAGGGAAGTGAAGTTGGTGGGTGAAGCATTCTTTTCTGTCGCAAAAGATGAAAAGAAGTTCATTGTCGGCACGCTGAACAATTCCAAGATAGTGGTACATGGAACGGAGTTCAACGTAGAGGCTTACAAAGGGAGCAGGACGGTACAGACCACTTTGGTTTCGGGTAAAGTCAGTTTCTCCTATGTGAATAACGGCAGGAGGAATAATGTAATGATGATGCCGGGGCAAAAGGTTATTTATGATATAGTGCGGGAAAAGGTCGTTGTGAAAGAAGTCAATGTAGACGTGGAAACATGTTGGAAGGACGGACGTTTGATTTTCAGGAACACTCCGTTTGAAGATATATTGAAGAGTTTGAGCAAAAGATATAATGTGGAATTCATTCTGAAAAAGGCTTCATTGAAGCAGAATTCCTTTACGGCTACATTTACCAAACAACGTTTGGAGCGAATATTGGAGCACTTCCGAATATCCTCGAATATTCATTTCAAGTTTGTTGAAGATGGTGATGTGGATGCCGAGAGACAGGTAATAGAAGTTTATTAACCCTTTAAAAAGTAGTATGATGAAACACAAGTCCGTTTAGAAAAACATGCAGGAAAATGTTGGCGCATTTTCCTGCATGAAACACAGTAACTTTTAAATATCTGTTTGGCGACAGATAAAGTAACTTTATTTTTTCACTAGAAATCAATACAAAATTATGAAAAAACACTATTGTATCCAATCATTTAGGGCAAAAAGTGTCCTGATGAGATGCATGAAAAAAATTCCTCTTGCTATGAGATGCACATTATTTATGTTGTTTTGTTTGGTTGGTATGACTTTTGCCAATGAAGGTTATGCTCAAAAGACAATGGTAAACATTGCTCTTGAGAACAAGACTGTTGATGAAGTACTGACGGAGCTGGAACAAGGTACCGAATTTGTTTTCTTCTACAACAACAAGCAGATTGACGTTAAGCGCCGTGTATCGGTCCGGGCAAATAACAAAACCATATTCAAGGTTCTGAACGATGTATTCAAAGGAACCAATATAGGCTATAAGATATTGGACCGTAATATAATCCTTTATGATAAAGCTGTAGGAGCTGATGGGGTACAGATGGCTTTGCAGGCTGCGACGGTGAAAGGTTCTGTGGTCGATGCAACCGGTGAACCGGTGATTGGTGCCAGTATCTTGGTGCAGGGAACTACCAACGGTGTCATAACAGACATTGACGGTAATTTCATTCTGACCAATGTGGGCTCTGATGCTACTCTTATAATAAGCTATGTAGGTTATAAGACACAAAACATAAAGGTTGCAGGCCGAAATTCGTTCAAGATAGTTTTGGTAGAAGATGCTGAGATATTGGATGAAGTGGTTGTTGTAGGATATGGTGTACAGAAGAAAGAATCACTGACCGGTGCCATTGCAGCCATTGGTGCTGATGAAATAGCTACGACCAAGACCGAGAATCTGATTAGCAATATTCAAGGTAAGATGCCGGGACTATTGATTCGTCAGAAAACCGGAGAGCCGGGAACTTTCGACAATATGGTGAGCATTCGCGGTTATGGTGACCCGTTGGTGGTAATTGATGGTATCACACGTGAAGGTACTGAAGAACTTGCACAGCTGAATTCTGAGGATATAGAAAGTATCTCTATTTTGAAAGATGCTTCTGCCGCTATTTATGGTATGAATGCGGCTAATGGCGTAATCATTGTTACTACCAAAAAAGGTGTGGCCGAAAAGACCAGAGTATCTTACTCGGCATTGTTCGGTATGAAGAATGCCACGGGTATGGAAGAAACGGTAGATGCTTATACTTATCGCATGTTGGCCAATGAAAGGGCACGTAATGACCAGGCTGCCCCTGAATACACTGACGATATTCTGGAACTGTATAGAACCGGGGCTAAGGGTTATACAGACAATAACTGGATTGACATGTTTATGAATAAACTGGCGTTCCAGCAATCGCATACTGTTTCTGTGAGAGGCGGAACGGATAAGGTGAAATATTATGTGAGCTTCGGCTATAATGGCGATAATGGTTTGCTGAAGAGTGGTATCCAATACTATCATAGATATAATCTGAGAAGTAACCTGACTGCAGAGCTTACGAAAGGGCTGAAACTGAATGTGAATCTGTCCGGGCGTTGGGATGAAACCCAAAGGCCGAGAGAGGATTTTATGTGGACTTTTAAGACTTTGATGGTTAATGACCGTGGTATCGGTACTCATACGATTAATAATCCCAATCATTTGTCTGCAATCGGTCCTGAAAACAAGAATCCTTTTGCGTTGGTTGATCCGGATATAGACGGTTATCGCAAGAACAGAGGCCTGACGTATTCTGCCGATGTGGAATTGAATTGGCAAGTTCCTTTTGTAAAAGGGTTGGCATTGAGTCTTTTGGGGTCATTTGACGGTAACAATCGTAACAACTCTTCTTTAAATCGTTCTTATCCGTTGTATGATTATTATACAGATGCGCCTGCCGGTACGGGAGGTAGTACTGATGCTTATTCCAATACGATGAGAATATATCAGAAGATTTATGGCAGGTTGCAGGCTAATTATATGCGTTCTTTCAATCAGCACAATTTGAATGTGACAGCTGTGGCAGAGTTGAACAGTACACGACGCGATGAATTATCCGGTTCCCGGCAATATTCAGAGTTGTTTACTAATGATATTTTGAATCAGGCAAGTCCGGGTACAGCTACCAATTCAGGGTATCGTAGTTTTGGCCGTTTGGCAGCCTATCTGATGCGTGCGAACTATGATTATGCCGGTAAATACTTGTTGGAAGTAGTAGGGCGTTATGATGGTTCTTATCGTTATGCTCCTTCTAAGCGTTGGACGTTCTTCCCGTCGGTAAGTGCCGGATGGCGACTTTCGGAAGAAAGTTTCATCAAGGACAATTTGCCGTTTATTACTAATTTGAAAATCAGGGGTTCTTTTGGACAAAGTGGATATGATGCCGGTGATCCTTTCCAATATGTATCTGCTTATAATTCGGCTTCTAATGGTTATGTTTTTGATGGTGCCAGCCAGATTATGGGTATGGTAGCTCCTGGTGTAGTGACTGACCGGCTTTCTTGGGTTACATCTTCTATTTCCAATGTAGGTCTGGATTTTGACTTATGGAACGGTAAGTTGAGTGGTACTATCGAGTGGTTCAATCGTAAGAATGAAGGCATTTTGGCCGACCGTGCACAATCTGCTCCTGATACATTTGGTGCAAGTTTCCCGAAGGAAAATCTGAATTCTAACCGGAACCGGGGTTTTGAGATTGAATTGGGACACAGAGGACAAATCGGTAAGGACTTCTCATATTCAGTAAGTGCTAATTTTACGTATGCCCGTGAAAGAAGTCTGCATGTGGAACATGCAGAATATACCAGTTCTATGGATAGATGGCTGAATGGAAAGGAAAACCGTAACAGTAATGTGATGTGGTTGTATAAATACGATGGCCAATATACTTCTTTGGAACAGTATGAAACGGCTCCTTTGATTGGTGGGAACTTGGGTAACTCTAAGATGCTTCCGGGTAGTTACAGATTGCTTGACCTGAATGGTGATGGTAGAATTAACAGCAGTGACCGTGTTCCGGAGTTTTGGGCAACCGGTGCAAATCCTCCTATCCAGTATGGGTTGACTTTGGCGGCTTCTTATAAGAATTTTGATCTCAATATGCTGTTTCAAGGAGCTTCCGGTTATTCCATCGGATATGCCAATGATGATGTTTGGGGATATGGTGGCAAGACAAATAAATCTTATTTAATTGCGAAATATGTAGATCGTTGGCATCCTGCAAATATAACAGATGATCCGTATAATCCTGCCACACAATGGGTAGCCGGCTATTATCCGGCATTACGCCACAATTTCTCCAATACTTCGGATAATGGTAGTAGATGGAATTATGGTATTTCCGTTTGGCTTCCGCAAGCTACTTATCTCCGTTTGAAGAGTATGGAGATCGGTTACAATCTGCCAAAATCATTTATGAAAAGAATCGGGTTGAACAGTGCCCGTATCTTTGTCAATGGTTCAAATCTGCTTACGTTCTGTAACAAGGCTTTGAAGGATGCTGACCCCGAACGTGAGGAAAGGGATTGGGGAGCCAACCTGGCATATCCGTTGATGAGAACTTATAACTTTGGGTTAAACATAAACTTTTAATTCTGAAATACCATGAAAAAAAATATTTTATCGATATTCTCGTTATGTGCATTGATGGGATTGTCCGGTTGTAATGCCTTCTTGGAACTTGAACCGCTAGATAAAGTGTCTCCCGATCAGTTATTGGAGACAGAAGGTGGTGTAAAGGCACTATTGGCAAACATATATACCATGATTCCTATGGAAGATTTTAATTATCGTCCGAACGCTGGTTTTAATCAACGCGGTTATGATGGTGTGAATGAAACTACTAATTTAGCATTTCTTACCGACGAAGCTACCCGTAGTGACGGAGGAGTGGATATAGGTTACGAAGGATTCAATTATTGGCCCTATGGAGATATTCGTCAGGTGAATATTTTTATGCAGAATGTAGAAAAAGCCAAAGAAGCAGGAACAATTTCTGTTGCAGATGCGGATCGTATGACTGGTGAAGCCCATTTTGCACGTGCTTATATGTATTATGGGCTTGTAAAAAGATATGGAGGCGTTCCTCTGATTGACAAAGTGCAGGACGATGATTATGCCGATGGTGGACCGGGCGCTGTGGCAGTTCCCCGCAGTACAGAGTTGGATACTTGGAAATTTGTATTGAATGAGTGCACCCTTGCTGCTGCTACTTTGCCCGATGCGACTTCTGGTTCGGATTTGTATCGCGTAACCAAGTGGGCAGCTTATGCGTTGAAGTCAAGAGTTGCACTTCATGCAGCTTCTGTAGCCAAGTATTGGAATCTGGCACCTTTGGCTGGTGAGGCTGTCACTCAGAAACTGGTGGGTGGAATGACTTCTGCCGATGCCGATGCATTCTATAAAGAATGTATTGAAGCATCTAAGTTCCTTATAGAGAATTCCGGTAAATCTCTTTATAAGCCTGCTCCGGCTACTGTTAAGGAGGCTGCATCAAACTTCCAGGCCTTGTTCCTGAATGACCAGAATGAAGAGGTCATTTTCAGTAAAGCGTATCTTAATGGAACAACCAATACTAATCAGGGACATAGCTATGCTCAGTTTAATATCCTTCCTCAAGTCAATCCGGGCGCTCTGAAATATGGACGTTTCAATCCGATGTTGGAAATCGTTGATTTGTTTGAAGATTATACGGATGACGGCACGGGAAAAAGTGCAAAGATTGTAACTCGTACGGATGGGAATGAAGATGCTTATATCCCTAATTTCCATAATATGAATAATGCTTCTGTAGTGAACACCTTGATGTCAGTACCTTTTGTTAAATATAACGATTTGTATGAACCGTTTGCCAACAAGGATGCACGTCTGTTGGCAAGTGTGGTTGTGCCGGGTTCATCTTATGCCGGCACTGAGATTATTATCCAGGGCGGATTTATTAAGGACAATAATAGCTATGTGGCTTATTCAAACGAGTCTACTCAGAAAAATGGAACAACATATTATGCTTTAGGAGCCGAAGGTGAAACCATGTTCTCTGGATTTAATAATGTGAACAGTGGTGAGGATGCTAATTGGACTGCTACAGGTTTTGGAGTTCGTAAGTATATGCCCGAGGGCGAGAGCATGTCTCCCGACCGTCTTTCGTCCACTACCTCTTATATTGATATGCGTTTGGCAGAAGTCTACCTGAATTATGCTGAGGCTGTTGTGGAAAATGGTAGTGGATTTGGCGATAAGGAATTGGCTGAGAACTATTTGAATGCTTTGCGACGTAGAGCCGGACATACCGACCGGATATCTTTGACATTAGAGAGTGTTTTGAAGGAACGTCGTGTGGAGATGGCGTTTGAAGGAAAGCGTTTTTGGGATATGAATCGTCGTAGGGAATTCCATACTGAGTTCAGCAATAATAGAATTCGTAAAGCTTTGGTGCCGATGCTTGACTTGCGTGGTGCAGAGCCTAAATATGTCTTTGCAAGGGTGAACTACTTTGGTGACGAAACAAGAGGAGGGCGTACTTTCCAGAACATCAACTACTATAGGGGCATACCTAATATTGCCACGAATGGTTTAGTTCAGAATCCAGGTCATTAATTTGAATAATATTAAGTAGAAAGTTATGAAAAAGATATTGTTATTTGTGTCATGCTTCTTATTTGCATTGACATCTTGTGAAATTGATAATTATGAGGGACCGGATGCTTCCATACATGGTTCTATCCTTGACGAACAGACAGGTGAACTTGTAGGTTCTGATATGGAAAACGGTAATGCAATTAAAGTGAGGGAGCATGGATTTACTAATGCTACGGATCAAACCTGGTATATCACAAATACCGGAGAATATCGTAACAATATGGTTTTTGCTGCCACTTATGATGTTCGTTTTGAAAATGGGAATTTTTATCCATTTGAAGTGAAGGATTTTGTTGTTAAGTCAGGGGATAATGTGTATGATTTCAAGGTTATTCCTTATATTCGCGTCAAAAGTCCAAAAGTAGAAAAGAATGGCAATGTAATTACTGCTACATTCTCGTTGGAAGCTGGTAAACAAGAAGTGAAATTGAAAGAGATTCAGTTGTTTGCTTTTTCAGATATGTGGGTAGGTAACAATGTGAAATTGACGTTGAATGGAGGGACTGATAAGCAAGTGTTTAGTCCGAGTACTGCTATAAATAGCGCTGATATTTATACATTGTCCATCGATCTGGGACAAAATGCTGATGTCTTGAAATACAGCAAGAATTATTATTTCCGTATTGGCGCTCTGGCTGATGTTTCGGGTGTGGGCACTGTACGGCATAATTATGCGCCGGTAGTAGTTATAAAATTGTAATTTATAGCAGAGGGAGACGTTCTGCTTGACGGCAGAACGTCTTTTTTTATCCATACATTAAAAATAAGACCATGAAGAAATTGAACACGATTATTTTAATTTTGCTGGGGATGATATGTACTCAGTTGTATGCTGTACAATTGAATTCGATTTATCCTCTAAAACCCAATGACTCCGAAGCTTTTTATTTCACTCCCGAGAACTATCCTATAAAGGCGGATGGAAAGATGGATGTATCGGATGCTTTGCAGGCAGCGATTAATCAAGTGAAGAAAGAAAAGAATTTCGGAATCCTTTTTATCCCTGAAGGTAAATATAAAATCAGCAAGACCATTTATATTCCTACGGCTATTCGTTTGATTGGCTATGGAAAGAATCGCCCGGAATTTATTCTGGCTAAGAATTCTCCGGGTTTTCAAGAGGAAGTAGCTGATGATAAAGGAAAAGCTAAATACATGTTCTGGTTTACGGGAGCCGTTGTCAAGGAAGGTGAGAAACCCCGTGATGCCGGTGCCAGTACGTTCTACAGTGCCATGTCGAATATCAACTTGCGCATAGAAGATGGTAATCCGCATGCAGTGGCGCTACGCACACACTTTGCCCAACACAGTTTTATCAGTTATGTGGCCGTATACATAGGTAAAGGCAAGGCTGGTCTGTTCGATGTGGGCAATGAGTTGGAAAACGTTGCTTTTTACGGGGGAGATTATGGCATTTATACGACAAAAGCCTCTCCCGGATGGCCGGTAATGATGGTCGACTCTTATTTTGAGGGACAACGTGTAGCTGCTCTTCGTTGTCAGGAGTCCGGTTTGGCAATGGTGAATCTGTATGCCAAGAATGTTCCGGCTGTATTTGATATTGACCCTAATTATTGCGACAAGTTATTTTTGGAAAACAGCTATTTTGAAAATGTAAGTGGTCCGGCAGTGGTGATTACCAACGAGAACAACAGCAACAATCAGATAACCTTTCGCAATGTATATTGTAAGAATGTACCGACCTTGGCGAAATATACCCGTAGCAATACGGCCACCCATGTTGCTCATAAAATCTATAAGGTAAAGTCATACGACCACGGCTTGCAGATGGATAACATGGTGGATATGCCGGAATATGAAACGTTGGTTGATATTGAACCGATACAGAAGATGCCGGTTGCCCAACTGATGGACATCCCTGCACTGCCTGCAATGGCAACATGGGTGAATCTGCGCGAATTCGGTGCAAAGGGAGATGGGGAAACGGATGATACGAAGGCCATCCAGGAGGCTATTGACAAGTACGATAATATCTATGTGCCCCAGGGCTGGTATCGCATTACCGAAACTTTGAAGATGAAGCCCGATACCAAGTTGATAGGCCTGCATCCTTTTGGCACTCAGTTCCGGCTGGACGAAAGTACTGCTGCATTCAGTGGTTTTGGCGGTCCGAAAGCGATGGTAGAATCTTCGGAAGGCGGTGCAAATATGCTGGTGGGCATTGGTATCAATACCGGCGGTTATAACTATCGTGCTGTAGGTGTGAAGTGGATGGCAAATGCAGATTCTTATATGAATGACGTGAAGTTTGTAGGCGGGCATGGCGGTTTATGGAAACCTAAACCGGGTGTTGAGGAACCACGTGGCCGGTGGAACAGACCGGCTCGTATCAGTTCTCCCGATAATCCGGTAGCGGCTTCGGGCATGGATCTTGCTTGGGACAACCAGTATTGGAGTCTGTGGGTGACCAACAACGGTGGTGGCACCTTTAAAGATATCTGGACAGCAAGCACATATGCCACCAATGGTTTCTATGCCAACAATACTTCTACTCCGGGGCGTATCTATGCCATGTCCATCGAGCATCATGTAAGAAATGAAGTACGTTTCAGCAAGGTGTCCAACTGGAAGGTGTATTGCATGCAAACCGAGGAAGAGAGCCGCGAAAGTACCGATTGCCAACCGATAGAGATGGACGACTGCAAAGATGTGACCTTTGCAAACTTGTATATGTTCCGCGTTATCCGTGTCAATGAACCGTATCACAGTTCTGTACGTATCCGCAATTGCGAGAACATCGCATTTCTGAACCTGCATAACTATTCTCAGATTAAATATACGAATAACATTGCAGTGTTCGATGTCAACAAAGACATTGACATCCGCCCGTGGGAACTTTCTCGCTTGATTGTAACCGGAAAAGAACCTCATCAGCAATCGTTAGGCAATGAAATAGGTAAGGTGAACCAATTGGCTTCCGATTTGGAATTTGCCGAAGGCATTGCGCGCGACAGTAAAGGTAACATTTACTTCTGCGACCATCGGATGCGTCGTATCTTTAAGTGGTCGGTAGAGACAAACAGCTTGTCGCTGCTGGCAGATTTCCCGTGGAAACCCTCCAACCTGGCTTTTGATTCAGAAGATAATCTATTGGTATTGTTCAGATATGATGCGCAGCCGGGATATCTGATTAATGGTAAGCCGGAGGAAATGCCGGTAATGCCTGATACAAAAGGTACTTCTTTCAGCGGATATGGTAATTCCGCATATACAATGAGAGTCTACTCCATTGACCCGGAAAATCCGGAAGAGACCATCAAACTGTTGCCGCGTGTTCCGATGGGTCAAGTGAAGAACGTGTATAAGGCTCTTTATCCTTCTAACCGTTGGAGAGACTTCCACGATTTCAATGCGGTGTCGGTCTATGTTCCTGAAATGTGCTTCCTGGCACCGGATGGAAAAACCATCATTCCTCATTATTTCGACTTGTCACGTAGTTCTTCCCTGCTGGAAGCCTATCCGGGAAAGCCTTTCTATACCTCTGATGAATATGACCGCAGAATGGTGAAGATGGATGTGGCCAATGACGGCACGCTCTCCAACTTGAGCTATTTTGTGGAGCAGGGCGAATTTGGTTCAGCGGTAGATAAGGAAGGAAACCTCTATATAGCGGATGGGGAAATTTATATTTTTGATAAGGATGGCAAGAAGAAAGGGATGATTCGTGTTCCCGAACGTCCGTCCACATTACAGTTTGGCGGTAAGGATGGCAATACATTGTTTGTCACAGGCCGTTCCAAGTTCTTTGGTGTACGTATTAAATAAGGAAAATCCATATTAAAACAAACTGTGTAATGAGAAATTATCAAATAATGAGATACCTGCTGATAGTCTGTTGGATTATCGGTAATATGCCGCCCGGGTGGGCGGCAGAGGGTGGTTCCACCTATACGCAAAGACCGGACGATCCGGAAGCATTCTACTTTACCCCGGAGAATTACGGCTTCAAGGCTGATGGAAAGTCCGACGTGACCGATGCACTTCAAGAGGCAATCAATCAGGTGAAGCGCGAAAAGAACTTTGGGATACTGTTTCTGCCGGAAGGAAATTATCGCATTAGCAAGACGATTCAAATTCCCTCATCCATTCGGCTGATTGGTTATGGGAAGAAACGGCCGGTGATTTATTTGGGAGCCGATACACCCGGTTTCCAGACTACTCAAAATTATATGATATGGTTTACGGGAGGGCTGGCACAAGAGGGCAGGAAGCCTTCGGATGCCGGTGCAGGTACTTTCTATAGTGCGGTGTCCAATGTAGATTTCCGTATAGACAAAGGTAATCCTCAAGCCGTCGCCATTCGTGCGCATTTTGCCCAGCATGGATTTATCAATCATTGCGACATTCGGATTGGTTCGGGGAAAGCCGGCATGTATGATGTTGGCAATGAACTGGAAGACGTCAGGTTCTATGGCGGTGAATATGGGATAATTTCCTCCAGGACTTCTCCGGGATGGCCTATGATGATGGTCGATACTTACTTTGAGGGGCAGAGAAAGGCGGCTGTCTATTCAAAAGAGGTGGGGTTTGCCATCGTCAATATGCATGTGAAGAATACGCCCGTTGCCTTTGAAATGGCAGAGAATCTGGCAGACCGCCTTCATGTGGAGAATTCGTTGTGGGAGAATATTTCGGAAGCCGGTGTCAGGGTAAGCGTAGAGGGAAATACTTTTTCGCAATTGAATCTGGTGAATGTGGATTGCAGGAATGTTCCCGTACTGGTGGGCTATGCTCAAAGTGGAAAGAAAGTTGCCGGAAAAGCAAAAATGTACAGAGTCAAGGAGTTTACTTACGGTCTGGTGTATCAGGATTTGAATGATGCTTCTTCTTTCAGGGAAATATGTGAAATAGAGCCGGTGGCAAAACTGCCGGTTACACTTGGCAAGGACCTTCCGGTTCTTCCGGCAATGGAGACATGGGTCAATATCCGAGACTTAGGGGCAAAAGGTGATGGCAAGACTGATGATACGGAAGTTTTTGTGAAAGCTGTCTCTTTGCATAAAAACATCTATGTGCCCCAGGGTTGGTATCGCCTGACGAGAACGTTGAAGCTGTCTCCCGGTACTAAGCTGATTGGGCTGCATCCTTTTGGGACTCAATTTCTGTTGAAGGAAAGCGAGCCTGCATTCAGTGGTTTCGGCGTGCCTGTGCCTTTGGTTGAATCTTCCGAAGGTGGCGACGACATGCTGAATGGCATAGGTATTAATACCGGTGCGTATAATTACCGTGCTGTCGGCTGTAAATGGATGGCGGGTGAGCGCTCGTACTTGAATGATGTGAAGTTTGTAGGTGGGCACGGTACCTTGCGCAAACCTGCTCCGAATACTTCCGGACAGTCGTCTTACCGCAGGGGCGAGCGTCGGATTAGTTCCCCGTCTTCTCCGGTCATGGAAACCGGTAAGGATATGGCTTGGGACAACCAGTATTGGAGTTTGTGGATTACAAACAATGGCGGCGGGACAATTAAGGATGTTTGGACAGCTAGTACGTATGCTGCCAGTGGGCTTTATATTAGCGAAACGAAGACTCCGGGACGTATTTATGCCATGTCTTTGGAGCATCATGTCCGTACTGAAGCCCGTTTCCATAATGTGGCCAACTGGAAAATTTATGCTTTCCAGTTTGAGGAAGAAGGTCGTGAAGGGCCTGATTGTTATATGGCAGAAATGTCCAACTGTCAAAATATCGAAATGGTAAATGTGTGGATGTATCGCGTAATCCGTGCCTTTATGCCGAAGAGGATAGGTTTCCGCATATGGGATTGCAAGAATATCACTTTCCGTAATATGCACAATTATACGCAGATATTGCCAGTCATAGAGTTTCCTATATATGATATGAATAAGAAGTTGCCCGTTTATTCGTGGGACTTTGCCCGTCTCACTGTTTCGGGTAGCGAGAAGAACCTTCGCCCTTCCTGCACGGTCATGGACAAGCCTGTGAAGCTGGCTACCGGTTTTGAACTGGCCTCCGGAGCTACTACCGACAGTAAAGGAAATATCTACTTCTGTGAAAACCGTCTGAAGAAAATCTATAGATGGTCGGCAGACACGGAGCAGATTACTTTGATAGCCGATTATCCCTGGAAGCCTTTTACATTGGCTACTGATACGCAAGACAATCTACTGGTTATTTTCCGCTATGACCCTCAGCCGGGTTATCTGGTGAACGGCAAGCAGGAAACGGTAGTGCGCTTGCCGGATGATAATCCGATGTACAGTGGTTGGGGTAACAGTGGCTGGAGTGCTTGGGGGTATTCTTTTAATCCGGATAACGTGGATGCTACGATGAAGCCTATGCCACGTGTCGTTACAGCCGGTATGAAGAATATACAGAAAGTCATTCACCCTTCCAGTCGCTGGAGAAGTGACTTTGACAAGGTGGTTGCCAGTATGCCTGAGTATAGTTTTGTCGCTCCGGATGGCGTGACAATTATTCCGGATACCTATGATTTGGGGCGTTCTTGTGCTTTGACTGTTACAGTGCCCGGTCAGTCAGAACCGGTTTATATTGTAAATGAGATGAATAAAACGACAGTACAACTTTCTGTTGGTGTGGATGGCCGTTTGACAGAACAAGGAATAATATGTCCTTATGGCCAATACAGTAATGTGACTGATGCTGACGGGAATGTTTATGTTGCTGATGGTGAAATATTTGTCTATGACAAATCTGGTAAAGAGCAGAGACGTATTCAGATAGAAGAACGCCCGATTTCCTTGGCAATTGGTGGAAGGCAGAAGGATATGCTTTTTGTTACCACCTCAAGTTCTTTCTATGGAATTAAGATACGTTAGGTATTGTATAGGTAAAAAAGAATTAGCCCCTGCGGTCGTTTTATATCGCAGGGGCTAATTTATTATAAGAAGGTCTCTTTTCCTTATAGGTTGATTGTTTGGAATATTATTTTTCCAGCAGCTCTTTCAGAAAAGAATCCAGTTCCTCATCCAATCCTTTCAGTAGCTCTTCATTGACCAATAGAGTATCATCATCCATCAGCAACAGTTCTGCTATTGTTTCTCTATCATCATCCACCAGTACAAAAGAGAATGGTTTCAGAATAGTCAGCTTGTCGAACTTTCCTTCATTTTTCATGTTGCAGAGCAGTGAGGACAAGATACGCTCTACATTTTCGTAGAAATCATCCCCCTCGTATGTCATCCATTCTTCAATGGAAGTATTGGCAAGCTCTTCATCTTCATCATCAAAGATAGACAGTTCGCCCGAATTCTGATTCGGTTGCAGATGAATGTCTGTAACGATAGTCTGTTCGCAACCGCAGGTGTATTTGCCGATTGCTTTTTTAAGAGTGTCCTCCAAGAGTGCTAATGACGATTGACTGAGCTTCATAATAACTTTCTTTTCTTAATGGTTGTTCAAAGGTATAAAAAAAACGGTTATCTCTGCATCATTTGACTAAAAATCATCATCAAATCTGTTCATTTGCATGTTCAGGCGTGCCATTCCCTCTTTTCGTTTCTCCAATTCGTCTACATACATGCTGATAAAGATATAATAGGAGATGGTTCCATTATGTATTTCGCCTGTCTCTTTTTTGTCTGTCTTGCTTTTCTCACGGGCAAGGGTTTGCGCTTTTAATGCCCATTCCAAGGCAGTATCTATGCTGTCTTGCATTTCGTAGCCCAAAGCGGTGTTATAGGCTGCATACATTTTCTGTTTTCCTTTTTTTGTTTCGTAGGTCTGCTTCCAGAGCTCTACTGCTTTACTCCAATTTTCTTCTTTGGCATATACGGCTGCGTCACGCATATTTACAGAACCACCACTGAAGAGATAGCGGTTACTGGTTTTCCAATAGGGGAGTAGATGTCTTACCGGAACCGTTCCTGCAAATTCAGATGCTTGCTTCACCATGTCTTCTTCGCTGATGAGGCGGGAACGTACTGACGCTTCACCATTTCCTGCCTCTTCCCAGAAAATACTGTCATTGCTGTTGACGGTCACCATAGGACCTTTGCGGTTAGGTAAATATATTCTGACGGTAGGATATACCTTTACATCCACTGTGCCGAGGAACACACCCCAGTCGGGCATATAACTTATCTTGCGATTGGAACGCATTTGTATGTTTTCCAGGGCTATCAGGAAATCTACGTCCAAATTCTGTGTAAGTTCCAGTACTTCATCTCTCGATAATGTGCTTTCGCGGGGATTGATGTCTTTACTCCGGAGGGCAGAGTCGCATATCACAACCTCTTCAAAGTAGTTTTCGTTGGCAAGGGCCTCTGCAAGGGATTCGGTTGTTATTGCGGCGTCTCCATTGTAGTAGTTGGTGAGGCGTGCCACCTCATTCTCGCTTTTTTTCTGTTCTTCCTCAGTGATGATGAGTTTGTTGTCCGGTACGTTTGGCATGTTGTTGACAACAGCCACACGTTTCAGTGTTGCCGGGAAACTGACTTCTGCCGGAAGCATATAATCAATGGACAGTTGTTCTACACTCTGGCAGCTGCCTAACAGCAGAGACCCCATCAATAACAGACAATAGTGATATTTGGTCATAGTCTTTGGTTTTGTTCTTTGGAGCAAAAGTACTCTTTTAGCTGAATATTCAAAAGCTGGAACGAATAAAAAATGTGATAATGTGGCAGGAGAAAAAGTGATAGGGTGATAAAAGATACCTGACGGTATCATCTTATCACCCTATCGCCTTATCATTTTATAGCTTTGCTTTATGCATTCCGTCCGTGGCAGTTTTTGTATTTCTTACCGCTTCCGCAAGGACAAGGATCATTGCGTCCTACGGTCTTCTCGGCACGGATAGGTTCGCGTCTTGGTTGTTCACGTGTATCTTGTGCCGCAGCGGCCTGCTGGTTCGGGTCATTCAAATCAACCTTCTGTTCGCGATACTTGCTCATATCCTGGCGTTGTTCCGGAGCAGCCTGGCGCACCTCTACTTGGCGGGGAGCCTGGGGAGCCTCAGGGGCTTCAGCCGGAGCCTCTTGTACCGGGATTTGTCCACGCATCAAGATAGAGATAGTCTGATTATTAATCTTATTCACCATGGCATCAAACAAGTTCACAGATTCCAGCTTGTAAATCAGCAGCGGGTCTTTCTGCTCGTAACTTGCATTCTGCACGGAGTGTTTCAGCTCGTCCAGCTCGCGCAGGTTTTCTTTCCATGCTTCGTCGATGACGTGCAGCAAGATGGATTTCTCGAATGACTTCACCACCTCCTTACATTCTGTCTCATAAGCTCTCTTCAGGTTGCAGGAGATGTTGTACATACGTTTTCCGTCTGTGATGGGGATAAGTATGTTTTCGTACATGTGTCCCTGCGTTTCGTATACTTGTTTGATGACCGGATAGGCTATCTGTGCCATACGTTCTGTCTTGCGTTTGAAGAGTTCCATGGCAGCGTCAAAAGTTCTGTCTGCCAGTTTTTCTTTCTTCTCATTACGGAATTCCTCTTCGGTGAAAGGTACTTCCATGGCAAGTGTCTGGAGCACATCCATCTTGCAGTTTTCGTAGTCGGGCGCTTCAATGGCATTGGCACAACGGTCCCAAATCATGTTCACGATATCCATGCCGATACGTTCGCCCATCAAAGCGTGGCGGCGTTTGGTGTAGACTACTGTACGTTGCTTGTTCATCACGTCGTCATATTCCAACAGACGCTTACGGATGCCGAAGTTGTTTTCCTCAACTTTCTTTTGCGCACGTTCAATGGATTTGGAAATCATGCCGTGTTCAATCATTTCACCTTCTTTGAAACCCAGTTTGTCCATTACACTGGCAATGCGGTCACTGGAGAACAAACGCATCAGGTCATCTTCCAAAGATACGAAGAATACAGAAGAACCCGGGTCGCCTTGACGTCCTGCACGACCACGTAACTGACGGTCCACACGGCGTGATTCGTGGCGTTCTGTACCGATGATGGCAAGACCGCCTGCAGCTTTCACTTCCGGACTCAGCTTGATGTCGGTACCACGGCCGGCCATATTGGTAGCGATGGTTACAGCACATTTCAAACCGGCAGTAGCCACAATATCCGCTTCCTTCTGATGCAGTTTGGCATTCAATACACTATGTTCAATCTTACGCATGGTAAGCATTTTGCTCAACATTTCAGAGATTTCAACAGAAGTGGTACCCACCAGTACGGGGCGTCCTGCTGCCACCATTTTTTCTATCTCTTCGATGACTGCTTTATATTTTTCACGTTTTGTCTTGTAAACGCGGTCATTCATGTCATTACGGGCAATGGGGCGGTTAGTCGGAATAACCACTACATCCAGTTTGTAGATGTCCCACAACTCGCCGGCTTCTGTTTCTGCCGTACCGGTCATACCGGATAGTTTGTGGTACATACGGAAATAGTTCTGTAATGTAATGGTGGCAAAAGTCTGGGTGGCAGCTTCTACTTTCACGCCTTCTTTGGCTTCGATGGCTTGGTGCAAACCGTCAGAATAACGACGTCCTTCCATGATACGTCCCGTCTGCTCATCCACAATCTTCACTTGGCCGTCAATTACCACATATTCGTCATCTTTCTCGAACATGGTGTATGCCTTCAACAGTTGGTTGATGGTATGCACACGTTCGCTTTTGATGGCATAGTTGGTCATCAGGGCATCCTTCTTTTCAAGGCGCTGTTCGTCTGTCAGCTCTGTTTCGTTTTCCAAGGCAGAGAGTTGCGCTGTGATATCGGGGAGTACGAAGAAAGTGGGGTCCTCTACATTGCTACTAATCAAGTCTACGCCCTTGTCCGTCAAATCCACGCTGTTCATTTTCTCTTCGATAACGAAGTACAGCGGGTCAGTCACCTCGTGCATGCGCTTGTTGTTCTGCTCCATGTAGATTTCTTCGGTCTTCAGCATACCGGCCTTGATGCCTTGTTCGCTGAGGAACTTGATGAGTGCCTTGTTCTTGGGCAGGCACTTGTGACTGCGGTACAAAGCGAGGAAGCCTTCTTCCTGGTCTTTCTTATCGTTTGATGCAATCAGGCGCTTGGCATCGGCCAGGTATTGGGTAGCCAGTTTTTTCTGAGCTTCTACCAGACGTTCCACTTGCGGGCGGAGCTGTTCGAAGAGTTGGTCATCGCCTTTGGGAACCGGTCCGGAGATAATCAGCGGAGTACGGGCATCATCAATCAATACTGAGTCCACCTCATCGACAATGGCATAATTATGTTGGCGTTGTACCAGGTCTTTGGGGCTGATAGCCATGTTGTCACGCAGGTAGTCGAAACCGAATTCATTGTTTGTACCGAACGTGATATCTGCCAGATAAGCTTTGCGACGGGCATCAGAGTTGGGCTGGTGCTTGTCGATGCAATCTACACTCAAACCGTGGAACATGTAAAGAGGACCCATCCATTCGGAGTCACGTTTTGCCAGATAGTCGTTCACTGTTACCACGTGCACGCCGTTACCAGTCAGGGCATTGAGGAATACCGGTAGGGTAGCTACCAATGTCTTACCTTCACCGGTTGCCATTTCGGCAATCTTACCTTTATGTAGAACCACACCACCGAATAGCTGTACATCATAATGTACCATGTTCCATACAGTATCGTTACCACCTGCTATCCAATGGTTCTGGTAGATGGCTTTATCGCCTTCGATGCGTACAAAGTCTTTAGTGGCAGCCAGTTGGCGGTCAAAATCGGTAGCTGTAACCACTATTTCTTCATTTTCAGAGAATCGTTTGGCTGTTTCCTTTACAATAGAGAAAGCGGTGGGTAATACTTCGTCCAGCGCTTTTTCATAAATCTCCAATATCTCTTTCTCGATTTTGTCGATTTGGTTGAAGAGGTCTTCGCGTTTTTCCAGTTCGGTATCTTCAACGCTGGCTTTCAGTTCTTCCACTTTGGCGCGTTGTTCGGCTGCCGAATCGTGGATGTAGGCTTTCAGTTCTTCTGTCTTGGCGCGTAGGGCGTCGTTGTCGAGTTTGGCTACTTCCGGGTAAGCGGCTTTGATTTTCTCCACCCACGGTTGTATTTCTTTCATGTCGCGTGTGGATTTGTTGCCGAAAATCGAGCTTAAAAATTCATTAAATCCCATTATATATTTGTTTTTATTATTATTGCTGAGTTAGTTGAGCGTGCAAAGTTACTGATTTCTATACAGATTATCCAGATTTGCACAGATTATTTTAGAATCAAAAGTCAAGGGGAGATGCTGTACTTGCATTAGGGGCGCGGATGCGCATTACACTTGCCAAGGTAGGGGCAATGCGGTCAATACTGATGGGGGTACGGATGGTTTCAGCCTTCATTCCTCCTCCCAATAAAATGAGGGGAGCAGGAATATCGGCCGTACGTACTACACGGTTATCAGTACTATTTTCCTGCATGATAGTCCAGCCCGGGAGTATTTCAATGAGCAAATCGCCAGAGCGCTTGCGATGAAAACTATTGCGTATACGTTCTATTTGCGGTGACCAGGGGCCCAAAAGCAGGCGATGAGCTGAATATACTTCGCTCACGCCACTAAACTGAACCAGAAATTCGGCAGATTTTTCTTGAATTTCAGTCAGGCTCAACTGCTTGTTCTCAATAAGTTTATGGTTGAGATAGATTTGTTGGTCATAATAAGCTTCCACATATTGTCCCTCGCCATAGGATGCCATGAGGTACATGTTTAGCAGGGCGGCACAGCGGTTCAGGTAGAATTCACCACCCGGTATCCGGTATACGCCCGGGTCGGCTGCTTCCGGGTCGGCATAGCCGGTGGAGGTGATGCAGAAAAGTACGTTGTGGAGCCCAACTTTACGTTCTATGAGCTCTAATAAGGAAGCTATACTACGGTCCAGTCGCACGTAGGTGTCTTGCATTTCCATGGCACATTCCTGCGTACTTCGGTGGTTATAATTTCCTGCGTAGTAAGTCAGCGATAATAGGTCGGGCACGTCATCTTGTCCGATAGTGCTCTTATTCAGCAGCTCTTCGGTCAGCAGGTTGACTTCCTCATTGATGAAAGGGCTGGTTATCAAGCGGCGGAACTTGTTTGTCCGTTCACCATCCAGCTTGTATTTGAATGGCTCGTTGCGCCATTCGGGCAGAAATGTATAGTTGGTAAAAGGAAGTGCAGGTGTCCATACCATATCCTTGATACGGTAGTCAGGAGATTTCCGGTCGTTGTATTGGCTCAGCCACCACGGAAATTCATTATAATAAGTCGTACTGCACCATTTTCCGGTATTGTTATTAAGCCAGAAAGCACCGTTCCCCGCGTGCCCGGCACCCAATATGGCGGCATCGCGGAAAGGCGCGATGGCATAGACCAGACCTTTGTTGCGGGTAGCTATTTTCAGCTCGTCGGCAATAGTAGAGGTCAGTAATTGGGAGGGGGAAGTGCTTTCGTCGGTATAGTTGCCCATGAAGTTGGGGTCTTCTACACAGTTTATGGGGCGTAGTGTACCTGCATCCAGCCACTGCTCTGCAATGATGCCGTTCATGGACGGTGTTGTCCCGGTATAGATGGCGGCAATGGCCGAGGCTCGGTCCGTTCCGCAAAAAGGAAATTCTGCTTGACGGAAGACTTTACCTTCACGCAGTAAGCGCTTAAACCCCTTTTCTCCGTATAAGGACGAAAATGCTTCCATATAGTCTGTACGCAACTGGTCAATGGTCAATGTTACCACCAGCTTTGGGGAGGCAGGCAGCGGTTGGGCTTGCAAACCACTGAATGTAAGTGCGAGTATGGAAGTTATCAGTCCTTTTTTCATTACTTTCGTTTGTATGTCAGAATGAGGTTGCTTGCAGAACGTATCAGCAAACACAGTGCCAAAGGTAATATTGCTGGCGGAATTCTCTGCGGAATTATTGCCCAAAGCCCTATAAAAAGTGTTAAAACTGCAAAGTTAACCAGCATATAGCGGCTTATTTCCCTTTTTCGTACCCTGGATAGCATGAATGGAAGGCAGAAAAGGTGAAATGGATGGAATACAAATAGTATATAATTGGGACTTACTGCCGGATGCTGTGAGAATAGTGCTAAAAATGCCAGTATACATCCAGCCATTCCGGCAACCAAGAAGAGTATGAGGTCTATGTCCCAAAGAGTTTTCCCTCTTCGTATGCCGTAAATGCTGATGCCTGCTACAAGTATCAGTAATAGCGAAGCCGACTGCATCGGTGTGATGCCTCTGCTGACGAAGTCGGCTGGTGTTTTACCCGTTACTACGATTTTTTCTTCTTTGGCAACCAGTGGCCGTGCTTGTCCTTCTTTGTCCACAATCTGCGCTTTATTGAAATACTCCTGCATGTAGAAGGGGACGAACATTGCCAGCCGCCGGTTGATGGGTTCGTCTGCTTTGCTGCCCATGCATAGGTCCATGCCGAAACGTGACCACAAATGGCCTTCACTGTATTTATGCAGCAAATCCCTGAAAGAGATTCCCGTACTGTTAGCAGTCATATTGTCAGCGTATTGCAGAGTGCCGTTGATGGCACGCTCTATCTGGTCCCGCGGGCGGGTGGCACAATTGTCGTAGAAAAAATTGTAGCGGTATACTCGGTTTTCAGGGCGGTAGTTTTCTGTTAATAGTGCTATCAGGCGTTCTTTTTCCTCTTCTGTTAGGTTTAACGTTTGTTGCCAGACATCGCGTCCCAGATAGTTGTATTCGGCGGCGAAATGCTCATAATCGGTTACTCCAAGTTGATAATCCGTTTCTCCCAAGGCAAAACGGAAGATGAAGTTAGGGGCGTTGAAGTTGAACATGCCGTAATTGAAGACGGCGTCAATGCCACGTGTATAGTTCTCGTACCGTATGGCAGTGTGTCCGAATAGGGAATAAATCTCTCCTCCTGCAGCGCAAGTCAGTAGGCTGACGCGTACGGAGTCTGTTGCAGCAGTCTTTTGCTGTTGTGTCACCTGGGCATTTGCTGAAGGCAAACAGAAGAAAAAGATTACTATATATATATGTATAAGTAGGCTTCGTTTCATGCTGCAAACTTACGGAAAAAACTAATATTATCCCAATTTGTGATTAGGAACTAAAGCGGTTATTCGCGTTATTCCGGTCATCTGTGTCCGAAGAATCTTTTTTAATTATGAACTTGATACAATTCTTAATTCGCATTATTGGTTGTTTTGAATCAACTGTCGAGTACGAGTGGTAGGTATTTTCTATTTACAAACGATACGGGTGCAAGAAATAGTGGTATATTGAACCTGATTCAGTCGTATACTGAATGCCATTCAATCGTATACTGAATAGGGCTCAGTCGTATACTGAATGTAGCGCATTTAGTTGTATTGATAATCAGGTGGTTGTGGTATGATGTTGCGGCTTTAATAAATCTCAACAGAATGTAAAAGTGGCATTGTGGTTGTTTGGTGTGGATGTGAATAAGAATTCTTGTGCAGTTGTTCTTCTAATAAAGAGATGGTTTCTGCTGAATTTCAATATTAATGTTATATCTTTGCGCCGCTAAATTTATGCAATACGGTGAATCTCATTATTGATATAGGAAATACAATCGCCAAGATGGCGGTGTTTGATGGTGGACGTATCGTGGAGGTGGTGTATGACTCCAATCTGACGTTGGAACGGTTGCCTGAAGTATGCCGTACATATACGATTGAAAAAGCGATAGTGGCTACTGTCATTGATTTGAGTAGAGAGGTGTTGTCGCAACTGGAAGATATGGCTGTCCCCATTCTGTGGCTCAATGAAAAGACTTCTCTTCCGGTAGAAAACCTCTATGAAACTCCCCGGACGCTGGGGTATGATCGTATGGCGGCGGTGGTAGGAGCCAATGAGCAATTTCCTGGCAGGGATATACTGGTGATTGATGCCGGTACCTGTATCACTTATGAGTTTGTTGATGCTGCTGCCCGCTATCATGGCGGGAATATCTCTCCCGGCCTGCAGATGCGTTTCAAGGCGCTTCATCAGTTTACCGGACGGCTTCCAATGGTGGCTCTTGAGGGGCGGATGGTGCCCATGGGGAAGGATACCGATACGGCTATCCGTGCCGGAGTACTGAAGGGTATTGAATATGAAATTTCAGGTTACATTACGGTTATGAAGCATAAATATCCTGAACTTTTGGTTTTTTTAACGGGCGGGGATGATTTTTCTTTTGATACAAACTTAAAAAGTATCATCTTTGCAGACAGATTTTTAGTGTTGAAAGGATTAAATAGAATTTTAAACTATAATAATGACAGGCTATAGACAAACACTGTTAGTGCTCTTGCTCACGATATTATCAGGAGTGGCAGTCGCTCAAAATAATACAAATTCTCCCTATACACGATATGGATATGGACAGTTATCTGAACAAGGCTCAAGTAACAGCAGGGCGATGGGTGGTATTGCCTATGGTTTACGAGACAAGTATCAGACAAACTTCGCTAATCCAGCATCCTATACGGCGGTAGATTCGCTGACTTTTATCTTTGATGGAGCAGTCTCTTTACAGAATACAAACCTCAGTAACGGTACTCTGAAACGAAATGCCAAGAA
>NZ_JBCNZM010000001.1:84023-100953 GCF_040227615.1 Bacteroides sp. RTP31139st1_H2_RTP31139_211217
TTCCAGTTTTGATTACATCACGATGCAGTTTCGTGCAAGTAAATGGGCTGCCATAAGCTTGGGATTGTTGCCTTATTCGAATGTGGGATACAGCATGGGAGAGTACCGGGAAGATACGGAATTCCCAGACAAATCTACGACGGTAAGCTATTCGGGAGAAGGAGGTCTGCATCAGCTTTATTTAGGTGCGGGCTTTAAAATAATTAAAAATCTTTCTGTTGGTGCGAATTTTTCGTATCTTTGGGGAGATATAACAAGAACCGCTGCGGAAACCTTTCCGTCCAGTTCAAGTGTATTTCCTATTACAATACAGTCTAATGTGGCTGTAAAGAGTTATAAGTTGGATTTTGGAGCGCAGTACACTCACCTGTTTGGGAAAAAACATGTTGCAACGTTGGGAGTTGTCTTTTCTCCGGGGCATGATCTGAGTAACGATGCGTACGAAGTTACGCAGACTGGTAATAGCAATACGGGAGCTACTTCGGTAACAAGGGATACTGTCGTTACTTGTGGCATTCCGACAACATTTGGCGCAGGTGTGACCTACGTGTACGACAACCGACTGACTGTAGGCGCGGATGTAATGTTCCAGAATTGGAGTAAAGTGAGTTATATGAACAATGACGAGGCGTTTTGCGACCGTGGAAGAATATCCGTTGGTGCAGAGTATCTGCCGAATCCTATGGGACGAAGTTATTTGTCTCATGTGAAGTATCGTTTGGGAGCTTATTATTCCAAACCTTATTATAAGATAGACGGTGTACGTGCCGCTGATGAATATGGCGTTACTGCCGGTTTTGGATTGCCCATACCGAGAACCCGTTCCGTATTGAGTCTTTCTGCACAATACGTGCGGACTAAAGGAACCCAAGCAGCGTTCTTGAACGAAAATACATTGCGTATTTGTATCGGAGTAACCTTTAACGAACGCTGGTTCTTCAAGCGTAAAGTGGATTAATGGAAATTGAATAGACAAAAAATATAACAACTAAAATTTAAATACAATGAAAATTAAGACGCTTGTGGCTGTCTTGCTCCTTTCGGGTGGAGTGACCAGCACTTTCGCACAGACTGAAAATTGTAATTCGAACAGTAGTATCTCTCATGAAGCAGTGAGAGCTGGTAACTTTAAGGATGCATACGCTCCTTGTATGGCTGTATTGAAGGATTGTCCTACACTGCGGTATTACACATTTACAGATGCTCAGAAGATTTTAGTGGGTTTCTTGAGTCAGATTAAGGATAGAAATTCTGCTGATTACAAGAAGTATTTTGATGAGTTGATGGATGTATATGATTTGAGAATGAAGTACATTCCTGAATTCATTGGTAAGGGAATGAAGGGCGTGCCGAGTGTGGCTGATGCCTTGGGTGCCAAAGCTGTGGATTATCTTCAGTTCGCTCCTGCTCCGGACCTTAATACGGCTTATAATTGGCTGAAAGAATCTGTTCATGCTGAAAAGGGTGGTTCCAAAGGTGCGGTGTTGCACTATTTCCTGGATACTTCCATGCAGAAGGTAAAGGCTGATGATAATCATACCGACCAGTTCTTCCAGGATTATATTGATGCTTCCAAGTATGCAGATGACGCACTTGCTGCTGAAACCAAGGAAGCTAAGAAGGCTAACTTGCAAGCTATCAAGGATAACCTCGTGGCCATGTTCATTCAGAGTGGTGTAGCTGATTGTGAATCTTTGCAGAATATCTATGGTCCTAAGGTGGAAGCAAGCAAGACTGACTCCGCTTTCTTGAAGAAGGCATTGAACATCCTGAAATTGATGAAGTGCAACGAAAGCGAAGTTTACTTCAAGGCATCTGAGTACATGTATCAGATTGACCCGACTGCCGATGCAGCTGTAGGTGTAGCATACATGTACTATAAGAAAGGTGACTATGACAATGCCGTGAAGTATTTTGATGAAGCATTGGCTAAAGAAACAGATAATGACAAGAAGGCTGAAATGGCATACGCTACTGCCGCAGCCTTGATGCAGGCCAAGAAACTCTCTCAGGCAAGAAGCTACTGCCAAAAGGCTATGAGCTTTAAGGAGAACTATGGAGAGCCTTATATTTTACTGGCACAGCTTTACGGCTCCAATCCTAACTGGACCGATGAGCCTGCTCTGAATAAGTGTACTTACTTTGTAGTAATTGACAAGCTGCAGAGAGCTAAAGCTGTAGATCCTTCAGTTACAGAACGTGCTAACGAATTGATTAGTACTTATTCCCGCCACACTCCCCAGGCTAAAGACCTCTTTATGTTGGGTTACAAAGCTGGTGACCGTATCACTATCGGTGGATGGATAGGTGAATCTACAACTATCAGATAAAATCATGTTGCTACAACCCATCAACATTGTTTATCATAAAAATGCGAGCATAACCATTGTCCTTGGGGCAATGGTTATGCTTCTTTTATTTTCTTCGTGTTCCGGGAAGAAGAAGGAGCTGGGAGATGCCATTACCGAGCGTGACTCTATGGCAGTGATGGATACCCGCGGGGTGACTACACTGGTTTCTGATTCCGGTGTAACGCGTTACCGCATCAATACGGAAGAGTGGCTGGTCTTTGACCGGAAGAATCCTCCTTACTGGGCTTTTGAAAAGGGGGTCTATTTGGAGAAGTTCGACTCTATCTTCCAAGTGGAGGCGAGTATCAAGGCTGATACAGCCTACTTCTTTAATAAGGAAGAGTTATGGAAACTGATGGGGAATGTGCATATACAGAATTTGAAAGGTGAGCAGTTTGATACAGAGCTGCTGTATTGGGACCAGCGGACACAAAGAATTTATTCGGATGAGTTTATCCGTATCGAACAGCCTGACCGTATCATTACGGGACATGGCTTTGAATCCAACCAGCAGATGACCGTTTACACGATTCGCAAGCCGGAGGGCATCTTCTATGTTGACGAGGAAGCTGCCGCAGCAGACAGCTTGCAGACTGATACCATAAATTGATAAAATGGATACCGTTATTTTTTTATTGATAACCATGGCTTTCTCCGCTTTCTTTTCAGGAATGGAGATTGCCTTTGTTTCCGTAGATAAACTGCGTTTTGAGATGGAAAGGAAGTCAGGCGTCACTTCCAGTATCATTTCCTATTTCCTTCGCAACCCGAACAACTTTATCTCGACCATGCTCGTGGGCAATAACATTGCGCTTGTCATTTATGGTATCTTGATGGCACAAATCATAGAGGTGAATCTTCTTGCCGGAATTATTTCCAATCATTTTGTAATGGTGTTGGTGCAGACTGTAATTTCCACTCTTATTATTTTGGTAACCGGTGAGTTCTTGCCGAAGACTTTGTTTAAAATCAATCCCAATCTGATGCTGAGGGTATGTGCCATTCCTTTATTCATATGTTATGTCATTCTGTTTCCTGTTTCAAAGTTTGCATCGGGATTGTCGTATCTGTTCCTTCGGATATTTGGGATGAAAGTAAACAAGGAGGCGTCGGCCAAGGCTTTTGGCAAAGTGGATTTGGATTACTTCATCCAGTCGAGCATAGAGAATGCGGAAAGTGAAGAAGAACTGGATGCAGAGGTAAAGATATTCCAAAATGCGCTTGACTTTTCGAATATAAAGATACGCGACTGTATTGTACCGCGTACAGAGGTGGTAGCTGTAGATCTGATCACTACATTGGAAGAATTGAAATGTCTTTTTGTGGAGTCGGGTATTTCCAAAATCATAGTATATGATGGAAATATAGATAATGTGGTGGGATATATTCACTCGTCGGAGATGTTCAGGAATCCGGTGGACTGGAGGAATAACGTGAAGGAAGTGCCTATTGTACCCGAAACGATGTCGGCCCACAAACTGATGAAACTGTTCATGCAGCAGAAAAAAACGATTGCTGTAGTGGTGGACGAATTCGGTGGTACGGCGGGTATCGTCTCTTTGGAGGATTTGGTGGAAGAAATTTTCGGCGATATTGAGGATGAGCATGATAATACGTCCTATGTATGTAAGCAGCTGGGTGAACGTGAATATGTGCTTTCGGCCCGTCTGGAAATAGAAAAGGTAAATGAGACTTTCGGGCTCGACCTGCCGGAATCGGATGATTATCTGACAGTGGGCGGTCTGATTCTGAACCGTTATCAAAGTTTCCCGAAGCTGCATGAAGTGATTGAAGTGGATAATTATCAGTTTAAAATAATCAAGGTAACAGCCACTAAAATTGAGTTGGTAAGACTGAAAGTCATTGAATAATTTCATTTAGGCATAATTTTTTAAAGAATAAATGGATGCGTATTAGCATTTTTTGTATCTTCGTGCGCTAAAATGAACGTGTTAGGAAAATAATAATAAACAAATAAATCATATTAACTAAAATGGCAACATTACAAAACATTCGGTCTAAAGGACCTTTATTGGTGATTGTTATTGGTTTGGCGCTGTTTGCTTTCATCGCAGGTGACGCGTGGAAAGTGCTTCAGCCACACCAGTCACAAGACGTAGGTGAAGTGAACGGGGAATCAATTTCCGCTCAGGATTTTCAAGCATTGGTAGAAGAATATACAGAAGTCATCAAGTTCTCCAGTGGCAACAGTGCATTGAGCGATGAGCAGACAAACCAAATCAAAGATGAAGTATGGAGAACATACGTCAATAATAAGCTGATTGAAAAGGAAGCAAAGAAACTCGGTCTGGTTGTATCGAAGGCTGAGATTCAGGCTATCATTAATGCCGGTGTGCATCCGATGCTGCAACAGACTCCGTTCCGTAATCCTCAGACCGGTGCGTTTGATAAGGATATGTTGAAGAAGTTCTTGGTGGACTATTCAAAAATGAATAAGGCGCAGATGCCTTCACAATATGCAGAATACTATGAATCCATGTACAAGTTCTGGTCTTTCCTCGAAAAGTCTCTTATCCAGGCACGTCTTCAGGAGAAGTATCAGGCTTTGATTACAAAATCTCTTTTCTCCAACCCGGTAGAAGCTCAGGACGCTTTTGATGCAAGAGTAGAGCAGTCAGACCTGCTGCTTGCTGCAGTTCCCTATTCTTCTATCGTTGACTCTACCATCGTTATCAAGGATTCTGATTTGAAGGCTGCATACGTCAAGTAGAAAGAACAGTTCAAGCAATATGTGGAAACTCGCAATATCAAGTTCATTGATGTGCAAGTTACTGCAAGTGCAGAAGACAGAGCTGCTCTCCAGAAGGAAATGGAAGAATACACCGAACAACTTACTGCCAATCCTTCTGACTATACTACCTTCATCCGTTCTACCGGTTCCGAAGCTCCTTATACAGACTTGTTCTACACTACTAAGTCTCTGCCTGCTGATGTGACAGCCCGTTTGGACTCTGTTGCGGTGGGTGGTGTGTTCGGGCCTTATTATAACGTATCTGACAATACCCTCAACTCTTTCAAGAAATTGGCTACTGCTGCCATGCCGGACTCTATCGAGTTCCGTCAGATTCAGGTAGTTGCCGAAGATGCTGAAAAGACGAAGACTTTGGCCGACAGCATCTACAATGCTATTAAGGGTGGTGCCAGCTTTGCTGAAGTTGCGAAGAAGTACGGTCAGACCGGTGAACCTACCTGGATTTCTTCTGCTAACTACGAAGGCGCACAGATTGACGGTGACAACTTGAAATACATTACCGCTGTCACAACTTTGGGACAGAACGAACTGACCAATCTGGCGTTGGGACAAGCAAATGTCATTTTGCAAGTAACCAACAAGAAGGCTGTCAAGGATAAATATAAGGTAGCCGTTATCAAGCGTCCGGTAGAATTCAGCAAGGAAACTTACAGCAAGGCATACAATGAGTTTAGCCAGTTCATCGCTGCAAACAATACTTTAGAGAAAATGATTGCCAATGCGGAAGATGCCGGTTACAAGTTGCTGGATAGAGCCGACTTGTACAGCTCTGAACATGGTATCGGTGGTATCAGAGGAACCAAAGATGCTTTGAAATGGGCGTTTGAGGCAAAAGCCGGTGAAGTTTCCGGTTTGTACGAATGTGGCGAGAGCGACCGTATGCTGGTAGTAGGTGTTGCAAGTATTGTTCCTGAAGGTTATCGCCCACTGGCTTTGGTAAAGGACCAGTTGAGAGCTGAAATTCTCCGTGACAAGAAAGCAGAGAAGATTATGGCTGATATGAAGGCTGCCAATGCAACTTCGTTCGAGCAGTACAAGAATATGGCAAATGCTGTTAGTGATTCTGTAAAGCACGTTACTTTCTCTGCTCCTGCCTATATCCCGGCATTGCGTAGCAGCGAACCTCTGGTAGGCGCATACGCTTCTATTGCCGAAGTGAACAAGCTGAGTGCTCCTATCAAGGGTAACGGTGGTGTATTCGTTCTGCAACCTTATGCAAAAGAGAAGCTGAACGAAACATTCAACAAGGAAACTGAAGAGGCTAACTTGGCTAACATGCACGCACGCATGGCAAGCCAGTTCATCAGTGACTTGTATCTGAAAGCCAACGTAAAAGACCAACGTTATTTATTCTTCTAAGAATAGAAAACCCATATTGAAAAGCCGTTCGGTACTCCCGGGCGGCTTTTTCATTCTCTGTACATTTCATTTTCTATACTCTCCGTTGTCTTTGTGCAACTTTATTCCTACCTTTGCATTCTTGAAAGAGTTTTGTTTTTAATGAAAAACGATATGCAGAAACGACCTCTATTGGGCTTGACGCTCTCTGAATTGCAGAATGTGGTGAAGAATCTGGGAATGCCCGGTTTCTCTGCCAAGCAGATAGCTTCCTGGCTGTATGACAAGAAGGTGACTTCTATAGACGAAATGAGCAATCTTTCGTTGAAGCATCGGGAATTGCTGAAAGAAATCTATGAGGTAGGTGCCGAAGCGCCGGTAGATGCCATGCGCTCTGTAGACGGTACGGTGAAATACTTGTACCGGGCAGGCGAGGGGCATTTCGTGGAAGCTGTCTATATACCCGACGAAGACAGGGCTACGCTTTGTGTCTCCTCGCAGGTGGGCTGTAAGATGAATTGCAAGTTCTGTATGACCGGCAAACAAGGTTTTACTGCCAATCTGACATCCAACCAGATTATTAATCAAATCAATTCGTTGCCCGAAAGGGACAAGCTTACCAATGTGGTAATGATGGGCATGGGTGAACCACTTGATAATCTGGACGAGGTATTGAAAGCGCTGGAAATAATGACCGCCTCTTATGGGTATGCGTGGAGTCCCAAGCGTGTTACACTTTCTTCTGTGGGATTGAAGAAGGGCTTGCAGCGTTTTATTGAGGAATCGGACTGCCATCTGGCTATCAGCCTTCATTCGCCGATACCTTTGCAACGCCGCGAACTGATGCCGGCAGAGAAGGCGTTCTCCATCACGGAGATTGTGGAATTGTTAAGAAACTATGATTTTAGCAAACAGCGCAGACTATCTTTTGAATATATTGTTTTCAAAGGAGTGAATGACTCGTTACCGTATGCAAAGGAACTTCTGAAGCTGCTACGCGGGCTGGACTGCCGGATTAACCTGATTCGTTTTCATGCCATACCTGGAGTGAATCTTGAAGGGGCTGATATGGAAACCATGACTGCGTTCCGTGATTATCTGACTTCGCACGGTCTGTTTACCACTATACGGTCATCGCGTGGAGAGGATATATTTGCCGCTTGTGGCATGTTGTCCACTGCCAAGCAGGAGGAGAATAAAGAAGAATTAATATAAATTATTAACTTAGGTAGGGAGGATATTACGCATTCTTCGTAGCTTTGTGAAAAACTAAAATGATAGAGATATGAGAAAGCACTTGTTTTATTTAAGTATGGTTCTCGTACTGACACTTTTTTCCGCTTGCGGTGGTGGTAAAAAGGGTGTGTTTACTCCGACCTCCAGTGGTCGTGCGTATGAAGTTCTGGTAGTGGTGGAGCCCGGCTTGTGGGAACGTCCTGCCGGTAGGGCGCTTTTCGATGTGCTTGATTCTGATGTTCCGGGGCTTCCCCAGTCAGAACGTTCATTCCGAATCATGTATACTGCCCCTTCCAATTATGATGCCACTTTAAAACTGATTCGTAATATCATTATTGTCGATGTGAACAAGGACCTCTATACCCAGCCTAAATTCAAGTATGCAAGGAATGTATATGCTGCTCCTCAGTCTATTCTCACTATTCAGGCACCGGACGAGGCTTCGTTCGAGAAATTTGTGGAGGAGAATAGGCAGGTAATCATCGATTTCTTTACCCATGCGGAAATGAATCGTCAGATTTCAGTATTGAAGGACAAGCATAGCGACTATATAGCAACGAAGGTGAAAAGCCAGTTCGATTGCGATGTATGGGTGCCGGGCGAACTGACATCTACCAAGGAGGGTGAGAACTTCTTCTGGGCAGGTACGAATGCAGCTACCGGCGACCAGAACTTTGTAATCTACTCTTATCCTTATACGGATAAGGATACGTTTACTAAAGAATATTTTGTTCATAAACGCGATTCCGTGATGAAGGTTAATATCCCTGGTGCCCGTGAAGGCATGTATATGTCGATGGATTCTCTGATGACCGATGTACGCCCCATCAGTGTGCAGGGAGACTATGCACTGGAGGCCCGCGGCTTGTGGCGCATAAAGGGTGACTTCATGGGCGGTCCGTTCGTATCGCATGTACGTTTGGACAAGGCCAATCAGCGTATTATCGTATCTGAAATATTTATTTATTCACCTGATAAAATGAAACGTAATCTGGTACGTCAGATGGAGGCTTCGCTCTATACCTTGAAACTGCCCGGCAGCAAGCAGGAAGGTGCGGAAATTCCGGTAGGCGTAACCTCAAAAGATACTACTAATAATAAGTAATAAAAATGGAAGACAACAAAATAAGAGTCGGCATTACACAAGGCGACATTAATGGTGTAGGGTATGAAGTGATTTTAAAGACGTTTGCAGACCCGGTGATGCTGGAATTGTGCACGCCGATTATCTACGGTTCGCCTAAAGTGGCAGCTTATCATCGTAAATCATTGGACTTGCCTACCAACTTCAGTATCGTCAACTCCGCCTCCGAAGCGGTTCCCAATCGCTTGAGTGTAGTGAACTGTACGGATGATGAAGTAAAGGTTGAGTTCTCTAAACCTGACGTTGAAGCTGGTAAAGCTGCACTTGGTGCACTGGAAAAAGCCATTGAGGAATATAAGGAGGGAATGATAGACGTGATTGTCACAGCTCCCATCAACAAGCATACCATCCAGTCGGAGGAGTTTGCCTTCCCCGGACATACGGAGTATATAGAGCAAAAATTGGGAGATGGCGAGAAGGCCCTTATGATTCTGATGAAAGATGACTTCCGGGTAGCATTGGTGACCGGACATATTCCCGTTAAAGAGATAGCCGGAAGCATCACCAAAGAACTGATACAAGAAAAACTGAAGATATTCAACCGCTCCTTGAAGCAGGATTTTGCTATCAGCGCACCGCGTATTGCAGTGCTTTCGCTGAATCCGCATGCAGGAGACGGCGGATTGCTGGGAACTGAAGAGCAGGAGATTATCATTCCGGCCATCAACGAAATGGCTGCTAAGGGTATGCTTTGCTATGGTCCTTATCCGGCAGACGGGTTTATGGGCTCAGATAACTTTACCCATTTTGATGGTATCCTGGCCATGTATCACGACCAGGGGCTGGCACCGTTCAAGGCATTGGCTATGGACGAGGGCGTGAACTATACTGCCGGCTTGCCGGTGATACGCACTTCGCCTGCTCATGGCACGGCCTACGATATTGCCGGGAAAGGAATCGCCTCTGAAGATTCATTCCGGCAGGCTATCTATGTGGCAATAGATGTGTTCCGTAACCGCCAGCGTGAGAAAGAGGCACATGCAAATCCGCTGCGCAAGCAATATTACGAGAAACGTGACGATAGCGACAAACTGAAACTCGATAGTGTAGAAGAAGATTTGTAGAATGACAAAAGCGGAAATACAACAAGTAAAATTACGTTTCGGCATTATCGGCAACAATGAAGCGCTGATGCGTGCCATTGATATCGCTATCCAGGTAGCGCCCACCGACTTGTCTGTACTGATTACCGGAGAGAGTGGTGTGGGAAAGGAGAGCTTTCCGCAGATAATACACCAGTACAGCCGGCGCAAGCATGGACAGTACATTGCCGTGAACTGTGGAGCCATTCCCGAAGGGACGATTGACTCGGAACTGTTCGGTCATGAGAAGGGCGCATTTACCGGGGCTATCGGCGAACGGAAGGGGTATTTCGGTGAGGCCAACGGCGGAACAATCTTCCTTGATGAAGTCGGCGAATTGCCTTTGCCTACCCAGGCACGCTTGTTGCGTGTGCTCGAGAGCGGTGAATTCATCAAAGTAGGTTCTTCTAAGGTGGAAAAGACCGATGTGCGTATTGTTGCCGCTACCAATGTAAACTTGACACAAGCCATTGCTGACGGACGTTTTCGTGAAGACTTGTATTACCGTTTGAACACAGTTCCTATTCAGGTCCCTCCATTGCGCGAACGCGGTGAAGACGTGGTGCTGCTGTTCCGAAAGTTTGCTTCGGACTTTGCAGAAAAGTACCGTATGCCTGCCATTCAGCTGACGGAAGACGGCAAGCAAGTGTTGCTGGGCTACTCATGGCCGGGTAATGTGCGCCAGTTGAAGAATATCACCGAGCAGATATCCATCATTGAGACCAATCGTGAAATCAATGCATCCATACTGAAGGGCTATCTGCCTGAGCAGAACAATATGCAGCGCCTGCCTGCCTTGTTTGGAGTGAAGGAGGACAAGAGCTTTGGGAGTGAACGGGAAATTCTCTACCAGGTTCTGTTTGATATGCGCCAGGATGTAACGGACTTGAAAAAGTTGGTGCATGAGATTATGGCTGAAAGGGGAACGGTAGCCAATCCGGCGGTTGCCACATCGGCCTACTATACGCCGGCTACTCCGGCGGTGGTACCTCCGGTAACATCCAGTGTTCCCACCATTATACATCCTTCGGTAAAGCCGGTTACTCCGGTGGACGATGATTTCCAGGATACGGAAGAATATGTGGAGGAGTCACTCTCCCTGGATGAAGTGGAGAAAGAAATGATACGTAAGGCGCTTGAAAAACATCACGGCAAGCGTAAGAGTGCGGCTCAGGATTTGAATATCTCTGAGCGTACGTTATACAGAAAGATAAAAGAATATGGATTGGATTAAAAAAGCGGCATTTGCTTCCTTGTTGGTAAGCTTGTTATTTCTGGTGAATTCATGTAGTATGAAGTTGGGACTTGCTCCGATAAGCTCTATCGACTATACAAAGGTAAAAACGATTTCCATTGCCGATTTCCAGAACCGGGCAGAGTATGTATATGCACCGCTGGCAACAGAATTTAACCAGAAAATGAAGGATATGTTCATTCAGCAGACTCGCCTGCAACTGGTGAATTCCGGAGGAGACCTGGAAATAGACGGAGAAATAACCGGCTACAATCAATATAATGAATCGGTGGATGCCAGCGGCTACTCTTCGAAGGTGAAGGTGACGCTGACTGTCAACGTGCGCTACACCAATAACACGAACCATGAGGAGGACTTTGAACAGCAGTTCTCGGCTTTCCAGACCTATGATTCCTCAAAATTGCTGACCGAAGTGCAGGACCAGCTGATAACCTTGATGGTGAAAGACATTGCCGAACAGATTTTCAATGCAACTGTAGCTAACTGGTAAACTCATGACGCCTACCCATTTGCAACAATGGATTCAGCATCCCGAGACGCTGAATAGGGATACTTTGTACGAGCTTCGCACATTGGTGGCACGCTATCCTTATTTCCAGTCGCTCCGTTTGCTCTATCTGAAAAACCTCTATCTACTGCACGACATCAACTTTGGCGCGGAGTTGCGCAAGGCTGTGTTGTATGTGGCAGACCGTCGTGTGCTGTTTTACTTTATAGAGGGTGACCGCTATACTTTGAAATCCCGGAAGGTCTCGTCGCTGTTTTCCGGCGATTTGGAGAAAGAGCCGAGTGTGGACCGTACCCTTTCCTTGATTGACGCATTTCTGGCTACTGTTCCCGAAGAGCATTCACAGCATACGGAGCTGGATTATGCGGTGGATTATACGGCCTATTTAATGCAGGAAGAACCCGGTGTGGATGCAGAAGATGAGTCGGAAGTGCCTAAACTGCGTGGGCATGAATTGATAGATGACTTTATCCAAAAGAGTGAGTCTTCGGATGCCTCGGATACGAGAAGGGAGTTTCTTGTAGAGAAGGAGGAAGAGACTGAAGAAGAGGAAGAACCCTCAGTATCGCCGGTAACGGAAGAGTTGGACGATAGCTGTTTTACGGAAACTTTAGCCAAAATCTATATAAAACAGCACCGATATGACAAGGCGCTTGAAATTATTAAAAAATTAAGTTTGAATTATCCAAAAAAAAATGCTTACTTTGCAGACCAAATCAGATTTTTGGAGAAATTGATTATTAACGCTAAATCAAAATAACAAAATGTATTTATTATTAGTTATCTTAATGCTGATTGCATCTGTGCTGATGTGCTTCATTGTATTGATTCAAAATTCTAAAGGAGGTGGTCTGGCATCAGGCTTTTCATCATCCAACCAAATTATGGGTGTGCGCAAGACTACGGACTTTTTGGAAAAAGCAACCTGGACTCTGGCAGCTGTCATGGTAGTCTTCAGTATTGTTTCTGCTTACACTATTCCTTCTTCCACAGGCAAGGGCGGTGATGTGATTCTGGAACAGGCGCAACAAGAAGAAAAAACTAATCCTTATAACATGCCCGTAGGTACAGAAGCTCCGCAATCGGAGGCCCCTGCAGCTACAACTCCGGCTGAAGCTCCTGCTCCTGCAGCAGAATAAGATAAGGATATTGCGGATGACTCCCGCTTGGAAAAATAAGAGAAAGGTTGATACTGAAAAGGTGTCAGCCTTTTTTCGTTTTGATGAAGTATTTATTTACCTTTGTCAGCAATTTATGCAATCTGATTAATAAATTGAAATCCAAATAGTACAATGACAGAACAACTCAAACTTAAATTGAATGATTCCAAGGCTACCCGTTGGGGGGCATTGGTGATTGTTGCCTTCACGATGATGGCAGCTTATTATGTAAACGACGTGGTAGCACCGTTGAAGACAATGTTGGAAACGGACTTGGCTTGGTCGAGTACCGATTTCGGATTCTTTACCGGTGGTTATAGTTTTCTGAATGTTTTTTTCCTGATGTTGATTTGGGGAGGATTAATCCTCGACCGCTTTGGTATCCGTTTCACCGGAAAGCTGGCAACTATCCTGATGGTAGGTGGTACAGCACTTGAATACTATGCAATGACGGGACTTGCCGGTGCCGACGCGACTTTATTCGGAATCAATGAAATATTTGGCTATAAAACGGGTGTGTTTGTTGCTTTTGCCGGTTATTCCATTTTTGGAGTAGGAGCGGAGGTCGCCGGTATTACAGTTTCCAAAATCATAGCCAAGTGGTTTAAGGGGAAAGAGCTTGCCACGGCTATGGGGGTACAAGTTGCTTTAGCACGTATCGGTTCGCAAGCCGGTTATGCCGTAGCCATTCCTTTGGCCCGTGCTTTCGGTATTTCCACACCGGTGTTGTTGGGTTTGGTTCTGTTGTTGGGCGGTATGATTGCTTTCTTCATTTTTGCAGTGATGGACAAGAAGCTGGACAAACAGATGGAAGCTGCTGCCATTGCTGCCGGTACGGAAGATGAGGAAGAGAAGTTCTCTTTTAAGGATGTGAAGAATATTCTGGTCAATCCCGGTTTCTGGCTGATAGCATTGCTGTGTGTATTGTTCTACTCTTGTGTATTCCCATTCCAGAAGTTTGCTTCCGAGTTGATGATTATCAAATACGGTATCAATGAGAATGTGGCCGGTACATTTGCCGGACTTCCGGCATTGGGAGCGCTGATTCTGACTCCGGTCTTTGGTGGTTTCATTGACAAGCGGGGCAAGTCCGCATCTATCATGCTGCTGGGCTCGGCCATGCTGATATGTGTGCATTTCATTTATGCTATTCCCGATATAAACTATTGGCTGGTAGCTATTGTGCTGATGATAATTTTGGGTATCGCTTTCTCGCTGGTACCTTCTGCCATGTGGCCGGCTGTGGCCAAGATATTCCCGGTAAGCCAGTTGGGTACGGCATACGCATTGATTTTCTTTATCCAGAATATCGGTCTTTGGGGTATTCCTACATTGATAGGGTGGGTGCTTGATGCCTATTGTATATCCGGCAAGAAACCAGATGGAACGAATATGTATGACTATACGGTGCCTATGTGCATTTTTACCGGTATTGCCTGCTTGTCCCTTATAGTGGCTCTACTGCTGAAGAAGGCAGACAAGAAGTATGGTTATAAGCTGGAAGAGCCTAATATTCAGAAATAATAGGAAAAGCGGATACCGTATGATGGAAATACCCGAAGGAAAAGTAAGTCTGTTGGACGCTGTTCCGGTCCGCTGTGGACATATAACAACCGAATGGGAAGGTGAGTGCGCCGTACTCGCCTACCCACGGTTTAAATACGAATGGATGCGTCGTTTTTTATTGCCGAAGGGGATGTCTCCTGACATCCATGTGAGGCTGGAAGAACACGGTACAGCTGTCTGGAATCTGATAGATGGACATCGTACCGTGCGCGAAATCATCTCTCTACTTGCCAGGCACTTTGGGGAGGAAGAGAATTATATTCCCCGGGTCACCGCCTACGTAATGCAGTTGCGTAAGGATGGATTTATCCAGTTGACAATCCGGAATTAGAATTCCTTTATTCCCTATCCACTTTTATCAATCCTCCCGTTGCCGTATCAAACAGCACTTTGATGGTAGAATTCTTGTTGAACAGTACCGGTGCGAGGTATTCTACGGTGCCGAATTGGGTAATGGGAAGTTGGTCGTCAAACAATTTCTTATTGTTATACATCAATGTCACTTGTGCCTTGCCCGGAAGGTTATAGGCTACACCGTCCACTTTCTTTTTGCCTTCCTCGGTGGCAGATACATCGGGACTTTTGAGGTCGGTGACGCTGATATAATACGGTTCACCGGCAAGGTCATTATTGGCCACCACTCCCAGCTTTCGGGAAAAACGGAAAGCCACCTCATCTTTCATCTCTTTAGGCGTCAGCCGGATGGTGAATGTCTTGGGTTCTTTCTTTATTTTGCCCGAGAACATTTCCGTCATAGCCGTTTCCTGCTGGTTCAGATTGTCAAGCATCAGCTTGAGTTGGGCGCCGTCCTTGGGCATATTGTCTGCTTCGCCGCGCAGGAGGGCATTCTTGCTTTCGCGGATGCTGTATATTTCCTTAGCCACCAGCTCGGCCATCTTGGCACTGGAGTTGGACATCAGTATTTCTTCCGTCAGAAAACTGCGTGGGTCAATGCTGCTTTCGGTGGCTTTGGCTTCGGGCGTCTTGGCAGCAGGCTTACCGCTGAACGGAATGTTGATGGAGCGGACAATTCCGTCTTCGGTAAGCTCCATAAGGGGTGCTACGGTCTTGTCTTTCATCTTCACGAAATAGACGTTGTCCTTATCCGGTACACCGGCTATGCGGGTTTCTATCTTATCCAGTGTCCAGAACTCCTCGGGTTCGGCAGACACGTTGTTGAGACGCAGATAGCGGTCGGCATATCTGCAAAATTCTCCGGGAGTGTAGGTATGCTTGGTGGCTTGCAATACGATTTCTATTTCTGTTTTGGGTAACATATAAGTCACTCCGTAGTCTTTGCCACGCATCACACCGGTGGTTACGTCTGTTTGCGCCATGGCAGTGATAGACAAGAACAGAGCTGAGAGCATCAATATATTCTTCTTCATAATGTACATTCGTTTAGACTGATTTAGCTAAGGGACAAAGTTAATGAAGTTATCTTTGCTAAATATTGCTTTATAAATTATTAACAGAGCTGACGAACTGTACGCAAACCGGCATGTCGACTACAATGTCCTGATGAGTATCTTCCAAGAGTCCGGTAACTTCGTTTCGTTTGTATACCTGAATGACATTGCTGTCGCGGCAGGCGGCAAGCAAGTATTTACCGTTGGGCGTGATGTTGAAGTTGCGGGGATGGATGCCGGTGGGCTGATAACCTACCTTTGCCAAGGTCCCATTTTCGGGATTCACGGCAAAGATGGCGATGCCGTCTTCTTTCAGACGGTTGCTGGCGTAGAGGTATTTCCCATCCGGACTGAGGTGGATGTCTGCACTTCCACGGGCGGCTACGGTGTCGGCTGTGATAGTCTGTATCTGTTCCAGGCAGCCGTCGTCGTAACTGAAGGCAATGACCTTACCGGACAGTTCGGTGATGAGATAGGCAAACTTCCCGTTAGGGCTGAATGTCAGATGGCGCGGGCCGGAATCTGCCTCAATGCCAACGGCTTCCAGAGAAGCATGAGGAATAGGGTTGTCGGGGTGCATCACAAAGCGCAGGATGCGGTCGGCACTGAAGTCGGTGGCGAAGATATACTTTCCGTCCGGTGAAAAGACCGTGCAATGGATGTGGGGAGTGGCTTGCCGTATGGCGTCGGGACCGGTGGCAGAGCCTTGAAAGAGCGTGTCTGCAGGAGCCAAAGTGCCGTCTTTCTGTAAAGGAAAGACGGACATGGTTCCACCGCTGTAGTTGGCAGTCAACACTTCCCGGCCATTGGTGGCCACGTAGCAGGGGTCGGCGCCGAAGGTGGGAACGGTGTTCAGCAGGCGCAGTTCTCCCGTTTCCCGGTCGAAGGCAAGGGAGCTGAGGGCTGCTGTGCTGTCGTTCATTTCACTGACGGCATAGACAAATTCGCCATCTTCCGAGGGGACGAGGTAGGAGGGATTGGGCAATGCCGCTGAACTGAGCGGAACGGCTGTTCCCGTCTCCTGATTAAAGCGGAAGGTATAGATACCCTTGCTTGAGCCATTCGTGTAAGTACCTATTAGCATGGCGAGTTCGTCCTGGTCACCGTT
>NZ_JBCNZM010000002.1:0-2186 GCF_040227615.1 Bacteroides sp. RTP31139st1_H2_RTP31139_211217
CGCACTTTAATTTTTAATTTGCGCAGTCAAGATACTTTTACAATGAAGAGTTTGATCCTGGCTCAGGATGAACGCTAGCTACAGGCTTAACACATGCAAGTCGAGGGGCAGCATGAACTTAGCTTGCTAAGTTTGATGGCGACCGGCGCACGGGTGAGTAACACGTATCCAACCTGCCGATGACTCGGGGATAGCCTTTCGAAAGAAAGATTAATACCCGATGGCATAGTTCTTCCGCATGGTGGAACTATTAAAGAATTTCGGTCATCGATGGGGATGCGTTCCATTAGGTTGTTGGCGGGGTAACGGCCCACCAAGCCTTCGATGGATAGGGGTTCTGAGAGGAAGGTCCCCCACATTGGAACTGAGACACGGTCCAAACTCCTACGGGAGGCAGCAGTGAGGAATATTGGTCAATGGACGAGAGTCTGAACCAGCCAAGTAGCGTGAAGGATGACTGCCCTATGGGTTGTAAACTTCTTTTATACGGGAATAAAGTGAGGCACGTGTGCCTTTTTGTATGTACCGTATGAATAAGGATCGGCTAACTCCGTGCCAGCAGCCGCGGTAATACGGAGGATCCGAGCGTTATCCGGATTTATTGGGTTTAAAGGGAGCGTAGGCGGACGCTTAAGTCAGTTGTGAAAGTTTGCGGCTCAACCGTAAAATTGCAGTTGATACTGGGTGTCTTGAGTACAGTAGAGGCAGGCGGAATTCGTGGTGTAGCGGTGAAATGCTTAGATATCACGAAGAACTCCGATTGCGAAGGCAGCTTGCTGGACTGTAACTGACGCTGATGCTCGAAAGTGTGGGTATCAAACAGGATTAGATACCCTGGTAGTCCACACAGTAAACGATGAATACTCGCTGTTTGCGATATACAGTAAGCGGCCAAGCGAAAGCGTTAAGTATTCCACCTGGGGAGTACGCCGGCAACGGTGAAACTCAAAGGAATTGACGGGGGCCCGCACAAGCGGAGGAACATGTGGTTTAATTCGATGATACGCGAGGAACCTTACCCGGGCTTGAATTGCAACTGAATGATGTGGAGACATGTCAGCCGCAAGGCAGTTGTGAAGGTGCTGCATGGTTGTCGTCAGCTCGTGCCGTGAGGTGTCGGCTTAAGTGCCATAACGAGCGCAACCCTTATCGATAGTTACCATCAGGTGATGCTGGGGACTCTGTCGAGACTGCCGTCGTAAGATGTGAGGAAGGTGGGGATGACGTCAAATCAGCACGGCCCTTACGTCCGGGGCTACACACGTGTTACAATGGGGGGTACAGAAGGCAGCTACACGGCGACGTGATGCTAATCCCTAAAGCCTCTCTCAGTTCGGATTGGAGTCTGCAACCCGACTCCATGAAGCTGGATTCGCTAGTAATCGCGCATCAGCCACGGCGCGGTGAATACGTTCCCGGGCCTTGTACACACCGCCCGTCAAGCCATGAAAGCCGGGGGTACCTGAAGTGCGTAACCGCAAGGAGCGCCCTAGGGTAAAACTGGTGATTGGGGCTAAGTCGTAACAAGGTAGCCGTACCGGAAGGTGCGGCTGGAACACCTCCTTTCTGGAGTGACGTCTCGACTCGATCGTTGGTTCTTGAAGTTATGCTTCCATAAGAACCTCTTGTACTGCGCGTACTTGTTTATTAAAATATACGAGAAAAGTAGAAGCCGAGCCGTAAGGCGAGGGTTTGACTGACAGTCCTATAGCTCAGTTGGTTAGAGCGCTACACTGATAATGTAGAGGTCGGCAGTTCAACTCTGCCTGGGACTACTTCAAAGTTGAAAGCTGAAAATTGAAAACTGAAAATCGGGAACTCTCCGGATTTTCCACTTTCCACTTTCCGTTTTCCACTTATAAGAAGGGGGATTAGCTCAGCTGGCTAGAGCACCTGCTTTGCACGCAGGGGGTCAACGGTTCGAATCCGTTATTCTCCACTCCGTTTTGATTATTGTTTTATAATTGAAACACCGTTCTTTGACATGATGTGACCAAAAAAAAGTAAAGTTAAAAGCTGAAAGTATATATCGACCATACGTGATCGGTAAGACAAAAAGTAAGTAAGGGCACATGGCGGATGCCTTGGCTCTCGGAGGCGATGAAGGACGTGATAAGCTGCGATAAGCTGCGGGTAGGTGCAAATGACCTTTGATCCGCGGATTTCCGAATGGGACAACCCGGTAC
>NZ_JBCNZM010000002.1:2285-8926 GCF_040227615.1 Bacteroides sp. RTP31139st1_H2_RTP31139_211217
CTGGTGTGACGGCGTGCCTTTTGCATAATGAACCTACGAGTTACTTTTTCCGGCGAGGTTAAGGATTTCAGATCTGCAGCCGAAGCGAAAGCGAGTCTGAACAGGGCGTATAGTCGGAAGGAGTAGACGCGAAACCAAGTGATCTACCCTTGGGCAGGTTGAAGGATGGGTAACACCATCTGGAGGACCGAACCAATAAGCGTTGAAAAGCTTCTGGATGACCTGAGGGTGGGGGTGAAAGGCTAATCAAACTTGGAGATAGCTCGTACTCCCCGAAATGCATTTAGGTGCAGCCTTGACTTATACTGGCATGAGGTAGAGCGACTGATAAGATGCGAGGGCTTCACCGCCTATCAAGTCTTGACAAACTCCGAATGCGTGTCAGTTCTATGTCAGGAGTGAGGGCATGGGTGCTAAGGTCCATGTCCTAAAGGAGAACAATCCGGACCAACAGCTAAGGTCCCGAAATGAATACTAAGTTGAACTAACGAAGTCAGATTGCTAAGACAGCTAGGATGTTGGCTTGGAAGCAGCCATTCATTTAAAGAGTGCGTAACAGCTCACTAGTCGAGGAGTTTGGCGTGGATAATAATCGGGCATAAGTATTCTACCGAAGCTTTGGGATGAGAAATCATCGGTAGGGGAGCATTCCACTCGGCGTCGAAGGTGAAGCGCGAGCTTTGCTGGAGCGTGTGGAAAAGCAAATGTAGGTATAAGTAACGATAAAGGGGGTGGGAAACCCCCTCGCCGAAAGACTAAGGTTTCCTGATCAACGCTAATCGGATCAGGGTAAGTCGGGTCCTAAGGCTCAGCCGAACGGCGAGGCCGATGGCAGAACCGGTTAATATTCCGGTACTACCTGTGGGAGTGACGTGGAGACGGAGTCGTGACAGCGCCGCGGACTGACGGAATAGTCCGTTGAAGGGTGTAGATGCTGATTGTTCCAGGCAAATCCGGAGCAAGAGTCGAACCTGACAGTATGGAGCGTTCTTAGAACAATCCAATAGTGCGTGTAATCATACTTCCAAGAAAATCCGCTAAACTTAATCCTGCAGGTACCCGTACCGCAAACGGACACACGTAGTCGGGTTGAATATACTAAGGCGCTTGAGTGATTCACGGTTAAGGAACTAGGCAAACTGACCCTGTAACTTCGGGATAAAGGGTCCTCGCTTAACGGCGAGGCGCAGAGAATAGGTCCAGGCAACTGTTTAACAAAAACACAGGGCTGTGCAAAATTGAAAGATGAAGTATACAGCCTGACACCTGCCCGGTGCTGGAAGGTTAAGAGGAGATGTCATCGCAAGAGAAGCATTGAATTGAAGCCCCAGTAAACGGCGGCCGTAACTATAACGGTCCTAAGGTAGCGAAATTCCTTGTCGGGTAAGTTCCGACCTGCACGAATGGTGTAATGATCTGGACGCTGTCTCAACCGTGAGCTCAGTGAAATTGTAGTATCGGTGAAGATGCCGATTACCCGCGATGGGACGAAAAGACCCCGTGAACCTTTACTATAGCTTAACATTGAATTTGGGTAATTGATGTGTAGGATAGGCCGGAGGCTTTGAAGCGGGCACGCCAGTGTCCGTGGAGCCGCTGTTGAAATACGGCCCTTTGATTATTTGAGTTCTAACCCGTTGTTGCGGGGACACTGTTTGGTGGGTAGTTTGACTGGGGTGGTCGCCTCCAAAAGTGTAACGGAGGCTTCTAAAGGTGCCCTCACGACGATTGGTAACCGTCGGCAGAGTGTAATGGCATAAGGGCGCTTGACTGGGAGACTTACAAGTCGATCAGGTAGGAAACTAGAGCATAGTGATCCGGTGTTTCTGTATGGAAAGGACATCGCTCAAAGGATAAAAGGTACTCCGGGGATAACAGGCTGATCCCTCCCAAGAGCTCATATCGACGGAGGGGTTTGGCACCTCGATGTCGGCTCGTCACATCCTGGGGCTGGAGAAGGTCCCAAGGGTTGGGCTGTTCGCCCATTAAAGTGGCACGCGAGCTGGGTTCAGAACGTCGTGAGACAGTTCGGTCTCTATCTATCGTGGGCGCATGAAATTTGCGTGGCTCTGACACTAGTACGAGAGGACCGTGTTGGACTGACCTCTGGTTTACCGGTTGTGCCGCCAGGTGCATTGCCGGGTATCTAAGTCGGGATTGGATAAGTGCTGAAAGCATCTAAGTACGAAGCCAGCCACAAGATTAGATTTCTCAGGGTCGTTGTAGACTACAACGTTGATAGGATGCAGGTGTACAGGCAGCGATGTCATAGCCGAGCATTACTAATTGCCCGTCCACTTTTTGCCTTCCGTGTATGGAGGTATATACGTTCAGCAATATATGGACACTTTACTTTTTTCTCATCATGTCTGCCTTATTCAGGTGACTACAGCACCGGGGTTCCACCTCTTCCCATTCCGAACAGAGAAGTTAAGCCCGGTCACGCCGATGGTACTGCGTAACAGTGGGAGAGTAGGTAGTCGCCGTTTTCAGAAGAAGCCTCCGTGTCTGATAAGGATACGGAGGCTTTGTTCGTTTTATATACCTCTCCTCTAACATTCCGTTTCTACCGCTAATCACTATACCTTATTATATATAATTATTCATCGTATATTCATCAGATTAATTCCCGAATTAAGGTGCTAAATGAATGATTAAAAACGTTTAAAATCAGTATTTTATATCCTATTCCCACTTTCGTATTTCATATATTCTTCGTACCTTTACAGAGTATTAAAAGGTATAGTAAATCCTTTAATCAGTGAACAATTTAATCTTTTTACAAAAGAAAGTAACATAGCTGTAAAACAAATAAGAGAGACATCTGTTATTTATTGTAGAATCATTAGACGACATGAAAACAACTGTAAAGACATTCTGGATATGCATGCTACTGATGTTGACTTGCAGCATTAGCGGTAAAGCCATTGACCTGGTGCAGGTGGATGACAGAATGGCCGGAACTGCTGAAGTTTCCGCTTCTTTATCTTCATGTTCTTCTACTTCCGACAATAGTATTGACAAGAAGAATTCATTGTTCACGAATACCAAGTTCGCATGGACTACGGATGTCGAACTGGGAAACAAACCGGTTTCCGAAACTTACTCTTCTCATCAACAGCGTTTGCGCAGGGTGATTGAAGACAATCTTTTCCTCAGAAACATTCTTTTGATGTTATCCAACCACGAGAATCTACTCGTGCAAGGCCGCTCTAAATTATACTACTCAGATAAAGACCCGTACTATGCATTGACGGGCAGTGATTACTATATTTATACGCTTCGGCGGATTTTGATTTAGCCAACTTTTCTTCTTATTGATTTCCCCCTTTTTCTCCTTATTGTCTTGAAGAGACTGAAGGCAGGTGACCTTTAGTGTACATATATGTTAGTTAAGGTTGCAAGGATGATTACGCCCTGTCGGTTCGTAAGCGGGAAGTCGTATCCCTATGCTTTATTTTCAAAACTCTATTTAAATACCAACAATTAAACTTTTCATCATGGAAACTACTCAAAAAAAAGCAGCCTCTTTTAAAGGCATCAGATCCGCCGGTTGGGTAATCGTAATCTGTTTTATCATCGCCGTGCTTATTTTTCACTTTGTGTTGGGAAATCCCTCCAACTTTATGAACAACGACCCGAACAACCATCCGTTGCCGGGTAACTTCCTCGGTACCATCTATAAAGGTGGATTCATTGTTCCTGTAATTCAAACGCTTTTGCTGACTGTCATCGCACTGAGTATTGAACGTTATATTGCCATTGGCGCTGCCTTTGGTAAGGGGTCATTGGTGAAATTCGTAGCTAACATCAAAGCAGCCTTGGCTGAAGGTGATATGAAGAAGGCACAACAAATCTGCGATTCACAACGTGGTTCTGTAGCCAATGTGGTAAATGCCACTTTGAAGAAGTATGCCGAGATGGAGAATGACACAGAGCTGTCCAAAGACCAGAAACTGCTTGCCATCCAGAAGGAATTGGAAGAAGCCACTGCGCTGGAACTGCCGATGATGGAGCAGAATCTTCCTATTATTGGTACCATCACGACTTTAGGTACATTGATGGGATTGCTCGGTACAGTTATCGGTATGATCCGTTCATTTGCCGCCCTTGCAGCCGGAGGTTCAGCCGACTCCATGGCTCTGTCGCAAGGTATTTCTGAGGCTTTGATTAATACTGCCTTCGGTATCTTGACCGGTGCATTGGCCGTTATCTCCTACAACTATTATACAAACAAGATTGACAAGTTGACTTACAGCCTCGATGAGGTTGGTTTCTCCATCGTGCAGACTTTTGCAGCTACCCATAAATAGTTGACTGCTGATAGTTGGAGCTGCGCTGTGACGTAGGCTTCTATTATCTATTCAACGAATGAATTCTCAATTTTAATTTTCAATGAAACGATTATGGGCAGAGCGAAAATAAAAAAGAAAAGTACGTTCATCGATATGACGGCGATGAGTGACGTAACTGTACTGCTGCTGACCTTCTTCATGCTGACTTCTACGTTCGTGAAGAAAGAGCCGGTACAAGTAACGACTCCCGCCTCTGTATCCGAGATTAAGATTCCGGAGACAAATGTACTCCAGATATTGGTCGATCCGAGCGGAAAAGTATTTATGAGTCTGGACAAGCAGTCCGACTTGCGCGAAGTGCTGGAAGCTATGGGGCAGGAGTATGGAGTGACTTTCACTCCGGAGGAAACTAAAAAATTCATGCTGGCGTCTACCTTTGGTGTGCCGATGAAGAGTATGAAGAAATACCTCGACTTGCCGCAAGACCAGCAAGATGCTGTATTGAAGAATGAGGGGATACCGACAGACAGTATTGACAATCAGTTCAAGGCCTGGGTACGCAACGCCCGTGCAGTGAACAGTGATTTGCGCATTGCCATCAAGGCAGATGCCAATACTCCTTATTCCGTAATAAAAAATGTGATGAACTCACTTCAGGACCTCAGAGAGAACCGGTACAACCTGATTACTTCTCTGAAGACCACAAGTGAAGAGTGACAAGCTACGAGTTACAAGTAGAACAAGAAAGGAAACATTATGGCTGAAATACAAGAAAGCGGCAACAAGAAAGGTGGAAAAAGCAAGCAGAAGAAAATGACTGTCAGGGTGGACTTTACACCTATGGTGGACATGAACATGTTGCTGATTACCTTCTTTATGCTTTGTACCTCACTGAGCAAACCTCAGACCATGGAGATAAGCATGCCGAGCAATGACAAGACCATCACCGAGGAGCAGCAGACCAAAGTCAAGGCTTCCCAAGCCATCACGCTGTTGCTGGGGGATGACAACAAGTTGTATTATTACGAAGGGGAACCTAACTACAAGGACTATACTTCACTGAAGGAAACTACCTATCAGGCGGATGGTCTGCGGGCAATGCTTCTGCAACGTAATAGAGTTGCTGTGAACGAGGTGAACAGACTGAAGCAGCAGAAACTGGATCTTAAGATATCAGAGGATGACTACCGGAAACAGCTTTCCGAGATAAAAAGCGGAAAGGATACGCCGACAGTCATCATCAAGGCTACCGATAAGTCTTCGTACAAGAATCTGATTGATGCTCTCGATGAAATGCAGATATGTAATATAGGTAAGTATGTGATAACGGATATTGCCGAAGCCGACGAGTTCTTGATGAAGAACTACGAAAGCAAGGGCGAATTGTCCCAGAACATTGCTGAATGATGTGTAACACCCAAAGAAAGGAAAGAATATGGCTAAAGTAGATTTAAGCTCCCAAGCATGGTGTGACCTCGTGTTCAGTGGTAAGAACAAAGCATATGGAGCCTATAAGATGCGTGAGACCTCTCCCAGACGGCACAACATTGCCGTGATACTGGTAATTGTAATTGCATTGATAGGTTTCAGTATCCCTACGCTGATAAAGATGGCTACCCCCAAACAGAAAGAGGTGATGACCGAAGTGACTACCCTTTCGCAGCTGGAAGAACCGGAAGTGAAGCAGGAAGAGATGAAGCGGATAGAGCCCGTGGCCCCACCGCCGCCTGCATTGAAAAGCTCCATTAAGTTTACCGCTCCCGTCATCAAAAAGGATGAGGAAGTGAGGGACGAGGATGAAATAAAAAGCCAGACAGAACTGACGGAAACGAAAGTTGCCATCTCCATTGCCGACGTGAAAGGTAATGACGAGGAACACGGCAAGGACATCGCCGACTTGAAACAAGTGGTGACGCAGGCCGAACCGGAACCTGAAAAGGTTTTCGATATGGTAGAGCAGATGCCCCAGTTCCCCGGTGGTCAGGCCGAGATGATGCAGTTCATCAGCAAGAATATGAAGTATCCGACCATTGCCCAGGAAAACGGTACGCAAGGGCGTGTAACCTGCCAGTTTGTGGTAGGTGCCGACGGCAAGGTGCGTGATGTGAAAGTGCTGAGAGGTGTAGACCCCTATCTGGATAAAGAAGCTGTCCGTGTGATTATGTCCATGCCCAAATGGATTCCCGGCAAGCAGAATGGTAAGGCCGTATCGGTGAAATATACGATACCGGTGATGTTTAGATTACAATAAGTGTGTGTGTTATGAAAACGGTGAAACAACTTCAGCTTTCAGGCTTGCTGGTGCTGCTGACTCTGCTGTCTGCCTGCCAAAGCAAGCCCAAGGAC
>NZ_JBCNZM010000002.1:8961-14792 GCF_040227615.1 Bacteroides sp. RTP31139st1_H2_RTP31139_211217
CCCAAGGACGGACAAACGGATACGTATACCTCCGGTGTGATTGCAATTGCTGCGGACGAAAGTTTCCAGCCTATTGTGCAGGAAGAAATTGACGTGTTCGAAGGACTGTTCCCCTTGGCAGGAATTGTGCCCCGTTATGTGACGGAAGTCGATGCCGTCAACCTCTTGCTCAAGGACAGTCTGCGGTTGGCAATAACCAGTCGCAGACTGACTCCCGAAGAGATGAATTCCTTCAATAGCCGGAAGTTTTTTCCGCAGGAGATAAAGATTGCTACGGACGGGCTGGCATTGATAACCCATCTTGGCAATCCAGATTCATTGATTAGTGTGAAGGACATCCGCCGCATCCTGACGGGTGATGCGAAGCAGTGGAAAGATATCTATCCGGCTTCCCGTCTGGGGGATATCAGTCTTGTGTTTGACAACAAGAACTCCAGTACCGTACGTTTTGCTGTCGATTCCATCTGTAAGGGTGTACCGCTTTCCAGTCAGTTGAAAGCGTTGAAAACCAATAGGGAGGTGATTGACTACGTGGCCCGCACGCCTGATGCCATCGGTATTATCGGCGTGAACTGGCTGAGCGACCGGAATGACAGTACGGGGCTCTCTTTCAGTAAAGAGGTGCGGCTGATGTCCGTCAGTGCTGCTGACAAGGCCATGCCGGACAACAGTTACAAACCCTATCAGGCGTATTTGTATTACGGTGATTATCCGTTGGCACGCAGCATCTATGCCTTGTTGAATGATCCGCGGAGCGCACTTCCGTGGGGATTTGCCTCTTTCCTCGCTTCCGACCGGGGACAGCGGATTATATTGAAGTCGGGATTGGTCCCCGCCACCCAACCGGTGCGCGTGGTGAACGTCAAGGATGAATAACTAAAATGAATGCTAACATGAAACGTAGATTTGTATTTTGTTTGGGAGCGATGCTGTTTGCAGGTACGCTCGCCGCACAAACGCCGGTGCCCGAATGGCAGGCGGGGGTGGATAAAGTAAAAAGTCTGATAAAGACGAATCCGGAGCAGGCTTCCGACGCAGCCGGAGAACTGCTGAAGGGCAAGAACAAGAAAAATGTGGAGCTTGTGACTTCCGTGGCCCGTGCCTATCTGGATGTAGGACAGCTGAAAGAGGCGGAAACCTATCTGGAGATGGCAAGAAAGGCCGACAACAAGGCTCCGGCAGTTTCTGTACTCGAGGGTGACATCGCTTTTGCCCGGAAAGATATCGGAAAGGCATGCCAGCTTTATGAGCAAGCCATCTATTTTGATTCGAATTATAAGGATGCGTATCTGAAATATGCGCAGGCATACAAGTCTGCCAGTCCTTCGCAGGCCATAGAGAAGCTGAACCAGCTGAAGGCCATAGCTCCGGATTGCCTGGAAGCAGACAAGGAGCTGGCGGAAGTGTATTACGCCACCAACCGTTTTGGCAAGGCTGCCGACACCTATGCCAAGTTCATCGATACTCCCGTGGCTACGGAAGATGACATCCTGAAATATGCTTTTGCACTATTCCTGAACCACGACTTCGAGAAATCCTTGGCGGTGGCGCAGAAAGGTTTGCAGAAGAATGCCCGCCATGCCGCATTCAACCGGCTTGTGATGTACAACAATGTCGACCTCAAGCGTTATGACGAGGCAGAGAAGGCTGCCGATGCTTTCTTCAATGCTTCGGATAATGCCGATTATTCATGCTTGGATTACCGCTATCACGGTGCTCTGTTGAGTGCTCTGAAGAAATATGACCAGGCCATTGAGGAATATGGTAAGGCATTGGAGAAGGATGAGAGTCAGGTGGATTTGTGGCGTGAGATTGCCGATGCTTATGAATTGAAAAACGACTATACCCAAGCCATTGCTGCTTATAAAAAGTACTATGACTCGCTGGCACAAGATAAAAAGACGTCCGAAAACTTATTCCAGTTAGGGCGTCTGTACTACGGAGAGGGTACGTCCTCGGACACTCTCTCCGTTCAGTCTGCCGACCGCATGGCGGCATTGCAGGCTGCCGACTCTGTGTTCGCACTTGTTGCCGAACAAGCTCCCGACAGTTATTTGGGAGATATGTGGCGCGCCCGCACACACTCTGCCATGGACCCCGAAACTACAGAGGGATTGGCGAAACCTTATTACGAGAAGGTGGTGGACGTACTGCTTGCCAAAAACGAACCGAGGTACAACTCTGCATTGATAGAGTGTTACAGTTATCTGGGCTACTACTATCTGTTGAAGAGTGACTATGCTACTTCGAAAGAGTACTGGAATAAAATTCTGGCTATCGACCCCACCAATGCCACAGCAAACAAGGCATTGGACGGCATCAAATAGCAATAATTTTAGTTGTTTGTCGTGTCGGGAGGAGTGGAGAGTGATTCTTAGCTCCTCCTTTTTTGTTGCAGGGTCCCCCTTGGAGGCAGTGATTGCTTGCGGTAGTCCGTGGGTGAAGTGCCTAAGTGTGTCTTCACATACTTCCCGAAAAAGGAGATGTTGGGGAAATCCTGATGCTCGGAAATCTCCTTGATAGACTTATTGGAATACTTCAGAAAATATTTGATGTCTTCGACCACATAATCGTTTATCCACTCGAAGGCTGTCTTTCCGCTGACCTTTTTGCAGACGGTGGAAAGATATTTGGGAGTAACACACAGCTTACCCGCATAATAGGAAATAGAACGTTTTTTCACCTCGGTGCAGGCCAGCAGGTCGAGGAATCTCTTGAATAGAATGTTGCTCCGCTTCACCATTTGGCTTTCGGGAGGGGTGCTCAACTGGTTTAAATCTGCCAGCAGCTCATACAGCATGGTGCGTATCAGCGACCTGATGACTTCTTTGTAGTAGGGCTGCTCCGCTTGTTTCATTCGGGCACGTATCACCTTATAGTATAAATCGAACAGTTGCACTCTGTCCTTGTCAATGCGTACTACCGGATTCTGGCTGATATAGAAAGCCTTGTTCCATATGTCACTACTTTTATGAAGGTACTTCTGTGTAATCTGGGTCGACAGACAGAACATGGCGCCCTTGAAGTCGGAACTGGTTGTGCAATTGCTCAGAATCATATTGGGCATACAAATCAGCATCTCACCGGGGTAGATAGCATATTTTTGGGTATTGATGTTTATCTGCAGTCTTCCTTTTACACAGACCACATAGATGTTTGCATTCAACTTGAAATACTTGTTGAAAAGCAAGTTCTTGAAATCTCCAAGTATAGCAATATCGTTGTCGGTATAGTCCGTACTTGTATATTCTGCTATATTGTATGTGTTAAGTTGGTAAATCTTTTCTTCGTTTTTCATATTCATGTCTTTAGCTCCTTTGCAAATGTAAAGCAAGTGGCAGGAAATATAGAGTCCTAAATGGATACAGAAGTGTCCTAATCTTCTTGCGTGTGAGGCTAATTTCGAACCAAAGAATAGAATTGTTCCTTTTTCTGAGCATTTTTTTTCTTGAAACGCTTGTCGTATTGAAAAGAATGTCTACTTTTGCGGTGTACTATTATACTAATACACATAAACAATAAGATATTTAATTCATCCAAGCGTATGTTACAAGTAGAAAACATTTCATTTAGTTATCGCAAGGGGCGGAAAGAAGTCCTGAGCGATTTTTCACTTTCGCTGGAAGCCGGCCGGGTTTACGGTCTGTTGGGTAAGAACGGAGCCGGCAAGTCTACGTTGCTCTATCTGATGAGCGGTTTGTTGGCTCCCAAACGTGGGAGAGTGATGTATCATGATACCGACATGCGCCGCCGGTTGCCCGTCACGTTGCAGGACATGTTTCTGGTACCCGAGGAGTTCGAGCTGCCTCCTATTTCCTTGGTCAGCTATATTGAACTGAACAGTAAGTTCTATCCCCGTTTCAGCAAGGAAGACATGGTGAAGTACCTACATTTCTTCGAGATGGATATGGATGCTGATTTGGGAGCCTTGTCCATGGGGCAGAAAAAGAAAATCTTCATGAGTTTTGCGCTGGCCACCAATACTTCCCTGCTGCTGATGGATGAGCCTACCAATGGACTGGATATTCCGGGAAAGAGCCAGTTCCGCAAATTTCTGGCTTCGGGTATGTCGGACGACAAGACGATTGTCATTTCCACCCATCAGGTGCGTGACATTGACAAAGTACTGGACCATGTGCTGATTATGGACAACAGCCGCGTATTGCTGGACGAATCCACTGCCAGCATTTGCAGTAAGCTGTTCTTCTTGGAGAGTGACGACCGGGAGTTGGCTGCGACTGCCTTGTACACGCTTCCCTCCGTACAAGGCAATTTCTTGATGCTGCCCAATACGGAAGGTGAGGAATCGGAGATTAATCTTGAACTGCTGTTTGGCGCCGTACTTGCAGAGCCTGGGAAGATAGCGGAAATGTTTCACACTAAAACAAATGAATAATGATACGCGATACCTTTTTTAGTTTGCATCGCTTTGTGAACGTATGCCGCAAAGAGATGGTGGAGAATTGGAAGACCTATATACTCCGCTCGGTGATGGTCTACGGAATGTTGGCCATAGTCTTTGTCTGGAATGGATACTATCAGTATCACAATCTGGAAGCGGGAGCTGTGGGCATGGACCCTATCTGGGAGTTTGAGTCCAGATTCTTTCTTTGGGGACTTGTCATTTGGGGATGCATTAGCGCCTCGTTTACCATGGAAAGGATGAAAAGCAAGACGAGTCGTACCGTTGTGCTCATGACACCTGCCACCATGTTCGAGAAATTCTTTGCCCGCTGGCTGGTGGCTACCTGCGGCTTTATCTTGGTCTTTCTGATAGCTTTCAAGCTGGCGGACTTGACAAGAGTCGTCTTCTATCTTCTGGCCTACCCGGAGCTGCATGTCGTTCACTCCTTTCCGTTGTGGGAATTCTGCTGTAACACGAACTGTTTCTATGAGACGATAGGAAGCGGACCGGCTGTGGTGGGGATATTCCTGAGCTGCTACTTTTTCCTACAGTCTTTCTTCCTGCTGGGTAGTACGGTCTGGCCCAAAAATGCACTTATCAAGACTTTTGCGGCCGGTGTCTGCATCTTCGTTTCATATATCCTGATAGCTGTATTGTGCCTGAAGGCCATTCTGCCTAATAACTTCTTCATGACTGAGCCCTATATTGACAGAGAGGCATCGGGCGGCTGGCTGATTTTTATAACTTCGTTTTTCGCCCTTTTCAACTGGGTGCTTGCCTATTTCCGTTTCAAGGAGTCCGAAATCATTAATCGCTGGTAACTATGAACTTTAAGGAAAGCAAAGCCATCTACCTGCAAATAGCAGACCGCATTTGCGACGAGGTACTTCTCGGGCAATATCAGGAGGAAGAACGTATTCCTTCGGTACGGGAATATGCGGCTGTGGTAGAGGTCAACGCCAATACGGTGATGCGTTCGTACGACTACTTGCAGACGCAAGGAGTGATTTATAACAAGCGGGGTATCGGCTATTTTGTGTCGGTAGGTGCACGCAAGCTGATTCTCTCGTTGAGGAAAGAGTATTTTCTGAAGGAGGAAGTGGATTATTTCTTCAAGCAGATTTTCACGCTGGGCATCTCTGCCGAGGAGTTGTCCGGGATGTATCAGGAGTTTATCAAGAAACAAAAATAAAAGAAGACAGTTATGAAACGAACGACTTATATAATGATAGGAATGCTGGTTACCGGTGTGGCAATGGTATGCGGACTCATGTTCTATGTGGTGGACCGCAATGTCACTCAGAAAGATAATTTTATGGAAATCGGCGGAGAACGGAAAACGGTGCAGCTGCCCTCGTGCAGGGTGTTGAAGCTGACACAGCCTCCGGTGGTGTGGAAACAGAAAAAAGAAGGGATTGTGGAGGCA